>NZ_JANPML010000133.1:0-2027 GCF_031422795.1 Sandarakinorhabdus sp. | reverse complement strand
CGCGCCGATGGGGTGGCGATGCGGATGTCACACGCGAGCGCCAGCCCGCAACCACCGCCCACCGCGTCGCCTTCAACATAGGCGATGGTGGGCAGCGGAAACCGCGTCAGATCATGCTGCGCCTGGTTGATTGCCGCCTGGTTGGCCGCCAGCCAATCACGATCTTGGCTGTTGGCCAGCAGTTCACTGATGTCGGCACCGGCGCAGAACGCCCCGCCCGGCTGCGCCGATTGCACCAGCAGCAGGCGCAGATCGGGCCTTTGCGCGGCCTGCGCCAACAGGCGCGGCACCATCTCCCACATCGCCAGCGTCAGGGCATTGCGCTTGTCGGCCCGGTCGATCAGCAGCCGGGTGATCGGCCCATCATGTTCCAGTCGCAACGTCATGGCGTGTCCCCTCCCAATTCGGGCACTGCGCCAGCCGCCCATGTCTCCCCGGCAAAGCGGATTGCCGGTGCGATGTGGTGGCCCTTGACGAGTCCGCGTTCGGCAACGTGCGGCTGCGCCAGTGCTTCGGCGAAGTCCAGCACCGGGGCATAGGCAACGTCAAGCTCGGCCATGAATGCGTCCCATGCATCGCGGCTGCGGGTGCGAAAAATATCGCGCAGAAACGCGATCAGCGGGGCCTGGTCTGCGCCGGCTTCGGCCCCGGCCAGCGGGATCAGATCGGGCCGGCCCAGCGCATCAAGCAGGCTGCGCGCGAATTTGATCTCTCGCCCGCCCAACACGACATGGCGGCCATCGGCGGTTTCATACACATTGTAAAATGCCGCCCCGCCCAATGATCGCTGATTGCCAGAGGTTGGGCTTGGCCCGCCCGCCAGCGCACTGCCGGCGATATGGGCGGTCCACGGCAACAGGCTGTCGAACATGGCGATATCAAGATAATCGCCCTGCCCGGTCTGTTCGCGGCCGATCAACGCCATCAGAACGCCGGCCAGCCCGGTCAGCCCGGCGGCCACATCGGCGGCCGGCACGCCGGGCACGGCAGGCGTGCCATCCGGGCCGTCGTTCACGCGCAATACCCCGGCCAGCGCCTGCACCGCCATGTCGTGCGCCGGATGGTGGGCCATGGCGCCGGTCTGGCCGAACGCCGACAGCGAACAATACACGATGCGCGGATTCAGCGCCCGCACCGCCTCCCAGCCAAAACCCAGGCGCGCCATCACGCCGGGGCGGAAGCCTTCGATGAACACGTCGCTGCGCAGGATCAGTTCGGTCAGCGCCGCCTTGCCAGCATCGCTTTTCAGATCGAGCACGACACTGGCCTTGCCGCGGTTTAGATTGGCAAACCAGATGCTGTGACCATCGGCAAACGGCCCCTGGGTTCGTGCCGGATCGCCGGCCGCCGGTTCCACCTTGATCACCTCGGCGCCGTGATCGGCCATCATCAGGCTGAGCATGGGTCCGGGCAGGAACTGGCTGAGATCAACCACCCTGATCCCTGAAAGCTTGCCCATTTCCACCGTCTCCGCTGCGCTGCACTGTGCGCCTGCACCAAGTCAGCCGGTCTGCGCCAAGTCAACGCTGCCAATTGTGCGGAGGGGGTGGCCGCTGGCCAAACTCGGCATCAGCGCCCTGCCGCAGGGATCGCGACGGCGCGTTTTTCACGATTTCATCACGAAACAACGACTGTTGGTTAGCGCCTGCACCATAGCGTTTGCGTTGCAGGGATCGATCGCGAGTCGGCCTCCGCCTGCCCCGAAAATTGCGCATGCCCGCGCCTTTCGAGGCAGCATGATGCAACCCTTGGCAGCCCCGGTGATGACCCACACCGATGGCGCCATTGGCGTGTATCAGGCATGCAGCCCATTCTGGCGGGTGCAGCGTGATTTGTCGGCCAATACCGCGGCGGTTGCTGGCGGTTGGCGGGGAAAGCAAGCAGCGCGCACCAGTTGTGTTACCGGAACGGGCTGAAGCCGGTCAGTCGGGGCCCCAGTATAATCTGCCTGCATTGACCCTGTGGGCAGGGAAGCTGGGGCCTCGCCCCCGTCTCAGCCGTGCAGCGGATCGCCAGGGTGGCGTGGG
>NZ_JANPML010000132.1:0-13203 GCF_031422795.1 Sandarakinorhabdus sp. | reverse complement strand
CTGGCCGCCGCCCGCTTGCTCGATGAAGAAATCAAGCTGTTCGACGTTCTGCACCGTGGTCGTGCCAAGGTGCGTTGCCTGGCTGCCGAGCCCGACGATGGTGGCGGTGGAGCCGTCTGCGGCGAAATCGACCTGCGCGATTGTTTCGGCAACGCCGCCAACGATGTGCTGCACCAGGATCTGTTGCTGGTTGGCGCCATCGACGGTGCGCAAGGTACCGGGCGTGCCAACCGGCAGGCCAAAAGCGACGGTATCGCGGCCGCCGCCGCCGAAAATGAGGTCAGTTCCGCCGCGACCGTTCATGTAATCATTGCCGCCGTTGCCGACGATCAGATCGTTGCCGCTGCCGCCGAACAGGCCTTCGTTATTGTCGTCGCCGATGGTGTTCACGATGTTCCATGTGGCCGTGACACCGCCGCCGGTGAACGACACGCGTTCGACGCTGGTCAACGTGTCGACGCCGTCGGCGTTGCCGCCAGCACGCAGATCAGTGATCTGCACATTTCCGCCAGGCAGCCGCACGATGGTATAATTCTGGACGGTCCCCGTCAGGATGGCCGTATCGGTGCCATTGCCGCCGTCTAGGCTGTCGGTGCCAGACCCGCCAGCCAGATCGTCATCGCCGTCGAGGCCGAACAGTGTGTCGTCATCTCGGCCACCGCTAAGCCGGTCGCGCAAATTGCCACCCGTAATACTGTCGTTGCCGTCCCAGCCGTTAAGAATATTTGCAAAACCAGTAAGGGCGGTATTGGCAGTCGTGCCGAACGGCGTTGTGAATAGCGAACCCAAAATGGTGTCGTTACCCAGAGTGCCGGTCGTGAACAACGTTTCGACGTTGGAAATCTGATCGATTCCGCCGCGGCCATCGTCCCATGTAAAGCTGGTGGTGGCAGCAAAATTGCGAAAATCCAGCGTGCGACCAACCGTGAATTCGTTGAAACGATACGACACCAGGTCGGTGCCGTCGCCGCCGTCGACGAAATCATTGCCGGCATCCGGACGAATATCGTCGTTGCCGGCTTCGCCGAACAGCCGATCATCGCCATCGCCGCCAAAGAACACGTCGTTACCGGCGCCGCCGTAGAGATCGTCGCCAAGATCGCCGGGTTGCGGGCCGATGTCCGGCGTAAAGCCGCCGATCAGGATGTCGTCGCCGTCATTGCCAGACAGCGCATCCGCGCCGGCGCCGCCCGTGAGCGTGTCGTTGCCGATCCATCCGATCAGATTGTCGTCGCCAGCGCCACCGATAACGATATCGTCACCTTCGCTGGCAAAGATATTGTCGTCACCGCCGGCGCCATCCAGCGTATCGCCGAACTGGGTGCCGCCGAGCGAGTCATCGCCGTCGCCACCCGTAAGGATCGCCGGCTGGTTGTAATCGATCGGGCTGATCTCCTCGCCTGGCGAGCCCGGCAGCACCAGCGTCTGGTCGGCAAAACGCACCCGATCGACCGTCGCGTTGAGCGAATCACTGCCATCGGGTGAGCCCAGGCGGTTGTCGACGATGCTTGTAGTGCCCGTGAAGTAGCTGATCGTGTAATCGGCGAGGTTGCCCGCATACACGGCAACATCGTCACCACCGCCACCATTGAGATAGTCGTTGCCGGCGCCACCGGTCATCGTATCGTCGCCGCCACCCGCGATGAAATTGTCGTCGCCGCCAAGCCCGTCAATGATGTCTGCACCCGGCGTGCCGATCAGCTGGTCGTTCCCAGCCGTGCCGGTGATGTTCGCGCCGATGCTAGCTGTCACCACATCGCCATCGGAAAACCGCAGCGTTTCAACGTCATAGCCATTGATCGTATCACTGCCATCCGGCGCGCCGGGGCGATTGTCGGTCACGGTGATGCTGGCGGTCTGCGCGTCGCGGGTGATGGTATAGCTGGCGCGCGCGCCGCCATAGATCACGACGTCGGTACCGGCATTGCCGGTGATATTGTCGTTGCCGCTGCCGCCGATGATCGTGTCGTTGCCGGCGTCGGCATAAATGCGGAAGCCGGTGCCGGGGGGCAGGCCGGGCCGCAGCACATTCACGTCGATCACGTCGTCAAAGCGCGAGCCGTTGCTGGCCCAGGTACCGCCCTGTTCGGTGAAGCTGTTGGGGCCGATCTGGAGATAGGCTTCGGGGCCGTTCTGAATGCGGAATGTCACGCCGCCGATGCGCGACACCGTATCGGTTCCCAGTAATGCGGCACTGCCAAGTGCTTCGATGGTGGCGCTGCCCGAACCCATGTGCGTGACGCGGAACACATCTTCCACCACCGCGCCGTCAACGCGCTGCACAATCGTGCGGCCCGCGTCTGCGCCGGTGCCGGCGACGATCTGCAAAGTTCCGGTGGTTCCGGCGGCAAGGGCGAATGCCACGCTGTCGTCGCCGCCGCCGCCATCGATGCTGTCGTTGCCGGCAGCGCCTTCCATGAAACCGGCAAAGCTGTTGCCAACAATGGTGTCGTCGCCGTCGCCGCCGTTGACATAGGTCGATCCGGCCGCCCCCGCGCCCGGCAGCAACGCCGCTGCGTTGATCGTATCGGCAAACACCGACCCTTCGATGTTGCCAAAGCCGTTCTGGCCCGGAAAGGCGAGCGGGGCCACGGTGACGAAAATCCGTCCGACATTGTTGGCAAACGCCACGTCGAGCGATTCAGTGTTGATAAGCGTATCGGTGCCGAGTGCAGCCGCGCTGCCAAGCCCGGTGACGATTATGTTGGCGCCGGATTTTTCGATCCGCAGCACCTGTTCGATCACCGCGCCATCGACACGTTCAACGAAGTAGAGCCCGACATCGGCGCCGGTACCGGCCACCGCGCGCAGCGTGCCGGTGAGCCCGGCGGGAAGGCGATAGCCGGCGGAATCGTTTTCGCTGCCGCCGTCGATGCTGTCGATGCCGATCCCGCCTTCGAGATAATTGCCCCCGGCATTGCCGATCAGCGTATCGTCGCCGCGATCAGCGCTGATGTTGGCGTTCAACAACGGATTTCCGGCATAGAGCGCGTTCAGATCAAGCGTTTCGCCCAGCACGGAGCCGTTGACCTGCGCAGAATTGCCCGAAATCGCACCCACCGAGGCGACAAGCCGGACGGACGTGCCGATGTTGCTGCTGCCGCCGCCGTTGAAGTTGAGATTCTCGACATTGGTGACGCTGTCGATGCCGGTGATCGCCACTTGCGGGCCAAGTGATTCCACCGTCGCTGCACCAAGGGCCAGCGGCGAGACGCGGAACAAGTTTTCGGTGATCGTGCCGTTGGTGCGGCTGACCAGCAACCTGCCGGAGTCAGCCCCCGTGCCATCGGCCAGACTCCAAACAAAGCTGCCCGTGCCCGTGCCGTTGAAATAATTGGCATTGTCGGTTCCGGGGCTGGTGCGTCCGATAATGGTGTCGTTGCCGGCATTGCCGTTGATCTGCAGCAGCACGCTGGCATCCGCAGCCGGGAACAGCAGTGCCAGATCGATGGCATCGCCCAGCGCCGATCCGTTGACGGTCGACACCGTGGCGCTGTTGATAACCGTGGAGACGTCGACTCGAAACGAGGCATTGCTGCCGGCAATACCGCCGCTGATGTAGAAATTGACGGCCTCAAAGCCTGACAGCGTATCAGTGCCAAGCATGCTGGCAGATCCGGATGTTGTCACGGTGACGGTGCCATTGGGGTTGGCGGCAACGCGGGCAACCTGTTCGATCACCTGGCCATTGGCATCAAGGCGCATGATCAATTTCGCAGCAGAGTCCACGCCCGTGCCGTCGAACGCGCGCAGCACGCCCGGGGTGCCGAATACAAGCGCAAAGCCGGCATTGTCGAAGCCCAATCCGCCAGTCAGCGTATCGTCTTCATGGCCGCCTTCCATGTAGTTGTTGCCAGCATGGCCAATCAGCGTGTCGGTTCCCAGGGAGCCGAACAGATTGACAGCCTGGGTCGCAAGCACGCCGGGATAAGCAATGTTGGCATCAAGCGTGTCGTCGCTGATCGTGCCGAAATAGGTGGCCGTTGGCGTGGCAGCGGCATTGAAGGCACCAACATTGACCGACAATCGCACGCCAGCCGTACCGACCCCGGCAAGGCCGAAAAACACTTGATCGATATTGATCGCCGTGTCGGTACCGAACGAAGCTGCTGCGTTGATGCCCTCAACTGTCCCGCTGCCGTCGCCCGTGCGTGTGATGATGAACAGGCGTTCGATGGTGGCGCCATCAACGCGTTCCACAATTGCCCTGCCCGCATCAACGCCCGTGCCCGAAACGATGCGCAGGGTGCCAGTGAGGCCGCCCGGCACCAGATAACCAGCCTGGTCGAAGTTTCCAGCCGCGCCGCCGTCAAGGACGTCATTGCCACCTTCGCCATAGAGCGCATCGTCGCCGGTGCCGCCAAGGATGGTGTCGTTGCCGCTGTTGCCAGTCAGCGTGTCATTGCCGTCCAGCCCCGAAATCGCCCAGTCGCTTGCATCGGGAGCCACAAATACATCGTTGCCGGCTGTGCCGGTGTAAACATCGGAGGCGTCGAGAACAGTGACTGCGATCGTCTGATCATCAACCAGCGTGCCGTCGGTGGCGCGAACCACCACGTCATAAACATTGTCGGCGCCGGCATCGGCGGGCGCAACGAAACTTGGTGCAGAACGGAAGCGCAACAAGCCGGTTACGGAATCGACCTCGAACAGCGCCGAATCTGCGCCACCCACGATCACCCAGCTCAACACTGCGCCGGGATCAAAACCGCTTGCTGTCAGAAAAGCCACATCCGTGGTGCGCTCATTGACGCCAAAGCTGGCCGACCCGCTGTTCACACTGACGGCCGCACCCAACAAGCGCGTGAAGTTCTTCGTAAGCATACTCGCCCCCGCGTGACAGGCAGACCCCCAATCGGCTGATTGTCACTTGTTGTGATGGTAGCGAGTTAATCGCGGACGCGACAATAGCCATTTGTCGGGTATTCAAAACTTCACTCGAGCCTGATGCACACAGGATTGCTCCGGAAAACGCCGGCCAGCCCCATTGCTTGCATTGGACGTGCAAACGGGCAGCGGGCAACATCAAAGACTTTGCGCAGCAACTTGTCGTCAGATCTTGCCTCCGCCATAGACACCGAGGTTAGGATCGAACACGCGCCGCACCTCGATCCTGAGCACAGAGTCCAGCCGCGCTCTATCCGAAAGATTGCCGGATCATCGCGCTTGGCCACCTGCGCGTGGCCGGTCGTTGGGGCGCCATCGGATTTCTGGCGCCAGCAGCTTGCAGATCGGCTCGTCCCCATGGGTAACGATGCAATCTATGATCGCAGCCCTTGGAGCGTTGATTGTGACCCCTTCAGAAGGCCAGGATCAACACTGCGGTGTTACGTGAACTGTTGCGTCAGGCGGTTACGCCAACCAACGCAAGAGGCCGCATAAGATACTGATTTTGCTGTTTATTGAACAAATGGTCGGGGAGACAGGATTCGAACCTGCGACCCTCTGCTCCCAAAGCAGATGCGCTACCAGACTGCGCCACTCCCCGATCTGGGCTTGCCCTAGGTGAAGCTGCACAATTGAGCAAGCCCGCGCGTGACACTGCTTGCAGGGTGGACGGATGAACTGAACACGGTAGACAGTACAGGATAACGGTTGTCAGGGGGATTTTGGCATGGGCAAGCAGGCACAGGGGTTTTGGCAAGCGGTGATCGCCCTGCCTGTGATATTGTCGTTGCTGGCCGTGCCGGTGGCAGCGCAAGAACCGCAGCCCCGCCCGGCAACACGGCCGATGCTGCAACGGCCAGCGCGCCCCGAACGGCCAGTCGCCCTGCCTGGCCAGCCCAATTTGGAACAGCAACGCCCTCAGGTGCAACGCCCTCAGGTGCAGCGCCCCCAACGCCCACAGGTGCAACGCCCCGAGCCGCAGCGCCCCACCCGGCCCGGCAGTGATCGTCCGGTCACAATTCCGGCTTATCCGGACCGGCCGGGGCTGCAACGGCCGCCAGTCCGGCCGCCAGTCCGGCCGTTGCCGCCCCGCCCGCTGCCACCGCGCCCGCTGCCACCCGGCATGCGGCCGCCGGTGATCATCGCGCCGGGATTGAACTGGGGTTATCGTCATCCGGTGGGCGGCGGTGGCTTTTCCAGGCGCACCCGCTGTGAATCGTGGAGCTATGGGGAACGCTTTTGCCCGGCACGCACCAATGGCCGCGTCGTGCTGGAACGGCGCCATGGTGGCCGCTGCCGCTTCAACCGCGATTGGGGCTATGATCTGCGCGGCATATGGGTGCGCAATGGCTGCCGAGGCACGTTCATCTATGGCAGCGGCGGCTATTACCCCGATTACAACTATGGCCGCAACGATACCGCGCTGATCATTGGCGGTGTCGTGGTGGCGGCCGGCCTGATCGCCGTTTTGTCGAGCAACAACAGCAACACGCCGCGCTCATCGCCCTATCCGGCGCGCAGTTCCGCGGCAATCGAGGCCATGGATGACGCCATCGACGCCGCTGCCCGCCCGGCCTATCGCTTGTGCCTGCAAAAGGCCGCCAGCAACATTGCGGCCACCGGCGGCGATCGCCTGCGTGTGGTGGACCTGACCATCGACAGCCTGGAAGACGGCCAGTATCGTTTTGATGCCGATATCGAGGCCAATTATCCCGGCGGCGCCCGCAAACTGGTGTTCAATTGCACGGCGAGCAGCGTGAGGGTGGCCGATTTCGATTTCATCACCGAGAATTGACCGCGACGTCGAACAGGCAATCGGTCCGGCAGCGCAGGCTGCCGGGCCGATTACCGCAGAGCGGTGGCCATGGCAGTGATGATGGCATCGACATCAAGCGCATAAGCGGCAAACAGATCGACAAGATCGCCGGTCTGGCCGAAACGATCCACCCCCAGCGGCACGACGCGGTGGCCGTGGACGCTGCCAATCCACGACAGGCTGGCCGGTGCCGCATCGCACAGGGTGACCAGGCGGGCACCGGGACGCAGCGGTGACAGCAGCGTTGCGACGTGGCTGGCTTCAGCCAGCCCCTGGCGCCAGCTGCGATGCAGCAGATCGGGGCTGGTCACTGCCAGCAGGCCAAGGCCGGGGATGTCGTCGATCAGCGCCTCCCACGCGGCCACGGCTTCGGGCAACAGCGCGCCCATCGCAATGATGGCGGCTTCTGCACCCGGTGCCGGTTCGCGCAGCCAATAGCCGCCAGCGATGGCGCCGGCCTGCCAGTCGGTTCCGCTGCGCTGGATTTGCGCGATGTTGCGAGTGGACAGGCGGAAATAGACGCTCTCTCCGTCTGGCGCCTGCACATGGCCAAAGGCGTGGTGCAGCAGCAGGGCGAGTTCATCGGCATAGGCCGGCTCATAGTGAGTCAGGCCGGGCTGGCCCATGGCGATGAGCGGCGGGTTGATCGATTGGTGGGCGCCGCCTTCCGGGCCGAGCGTCAGGCCCGACGGGGTGGCGACAAGAATGAAGCGCGCATCCTGATAACAGCCGTAATTCAGCGCATCCAACCCGCGCGCGATGAACGGATCATAGACGGTGCCGATCGGGATCAGGCGCGTGCCGAACAAGGGCGCGGCAAGCCCGGCGGCGGCGAGCACCAGAAACAGATTATGCTCGGCGATGCCCAGTTCCACATGTTGCCCGCTGCCCTGCCCCGACCATTTCTGTGGGGACGGGATTTTCGCCTGCCGGAACACATCGGGCATCTGCTGCCGGCGAAACAGGCCGCGCGCGTTCACCCACGGGCCAAGCCCGGTCGAAACGGTGACATCGGGGGACGTGGTGACGATACGGTCTGCCAGCGGCCCGCCGGCCTTGGCCAGATCGAACAGGATGCGGCCAAAGGCGGATTGGGTGGATTGCTCCGCGCCCGCTGGCGCCGGGATGGCCGGCACCGGCACCGCGTCAAACGGCCGGTCACGCGGCAGGGTGGCGGCCGGGCTGGCAGCGACGTAAGCCTGCAGAGCAGCAGCCTGGTTGTCGCCAAGGCCGGCCCATTTTTCCCATTCCTGGCCGGCCGCGATGCCCAATTGCCCGCGCAGGCCTTCGATCTGGGTGGGGGTCATCAGGCCGGCGTGATTGTCCTTGTGGCCGGCAAACGGCAGGCCGCGGCCCTTGATCGTATAGGCGATGATCAGGCAGGGGCGATCATCGCTGGCCGCCTGGGCATAGGCCTCCAGCAGCGAAGCCATGCAGTGGCCGCCCAGATCGGTCATCAGCAGCGCCAGCGCATCATCATCGTGCGCCGCAAGGATCGGGGCGACAGCCTGGCCCAGATCGGCCGTCAGCCGCGCTCGCCACGCCGCGCCACCCTGATAGGTGAGCGCGGCATAATCGGCGTTGGGGCAATCATCGAACCATGTGTCCAGCGCGGCGCCACCCGGCCCCGCCACCACCGCCGCCAGCCGGCGACCATGCTTCAGCGTGATCACCCGCCAGCCGCAGGTTTCGAAGATGTCGTCGAAACGGCGGAACATGCGATCGGCGGTGGTGTGATCCAGGCTCTGGCGGTTGTAATCGACGATCCACCACAGGTTGCGCAGGTCGTGCTTGTAGGCCTCGATCAGCGCTTCATAGATATTGCCTTCGTCCAGCTCGGCATCGCCCATCAGCGCGATCATGCGCCCCGTTTCGGCCGGGCTGAGCCGGCCATGGGCAACGAGATAATCCTGAAACAGCGAGGCAAAGGCGGTGATAGCCACGCCCAGGCCAACCGAGCCGGTGGAGAAATCGACCGGAATCGCGTCCTTGGTGCGGCTGGGGTAGCTTTGCGCGCCGGCGAACGCGCGGAAATTCTGGAGTTTTTCAAGGCTCTGGCTGCCCAGCAGATAATGGATGGCGTGCAACAGCGGCCCGGCATGCGGCTTTACCGCCACCCGATCATTGGGGCCGAGCGCGGCAAAATACAGGCTGGCCATGATGCTGCTCATGCTGGCGCAGCTGGCCTGGTGGCCACCCACCTTCACACCGTCGCGGCTTTCCCGCAGATGATTGGCGTTGTGGATCGTCCACGCCGACAGCCAGCGCAGGCGCGTGTCCAGCGATTCCAGATGCGCGATGGTTTCCGGGATGATGGGCAGCATGGCCAGCCCTTGCCGCGAAACCCGGCCGCGTGCAACGTTGTCCGGTCAATCAAAGGAGACACCCGCATGCTGCTCTGGTCTGCCCCTGATCCCGCCCCCAATCCGCGCCGGGTGCGGCTGTTCCTGAAGGTCAAGGGCATCAGCATCGAGGAGAAGATGGTCTCCTTGATGGCACGGGAACATAAATCAGACGACGTGGTGGCCTTGAACCCGCGCGGGCAGGTGCCGTTTCTCGAGCTGGATGATGGCCGGGTGATCGCCGAAACGGTCAGCATCTGCCGCTATCTGGACGAATTGCACCCCGAACCTCCGCTGATTGGCAAGACAGCGTTTGAACGCGCCGAAACCGACATGTGGATCCGGCGCGTGGAAACCGGGATCGGCACACCGGTGGGCCTGTTCTGGCAGCACGGCCACCCGCTCACCGCCAAGATCATCAGCCAGGTGCCGGGCATGGGCGATGCCGCGAAAGCCCAGGCCATGATGATGATGGGCTGGTTCGATGCGCAGCTGGCCGGGCACGACTGGCTGGCCGGGGACCGCTTCACGCTGGCCGATATCAGCCTGTTGTCCATCGTCGATTTCGCCGGCTGGATTGGCCTGAAACTGCCGGCCGAGGCCAGCAATCTGCAGGCCTGGCACGACAGGGCGACGGCACGAACGGCCTAGAAGAACAGTTTGCGCAAGCTCAGCGTTACCGTGCGGCCCAGCGGATCGAGCTGGTCGCGCTGGAAGCCAATGGGCTCGGCACCAAGCCGGTTCTTCACGTTGATGCGATCGTTCAGCAGATTGTCGACCCGCAAGGACACGCGGCTGCCGCGCAGGAAAGGCACCTTGCGCACAACGTCCACGCGCTGACCCAGATCGACAAACAGCCTGAGGTTGGCCGTGGTGCGACCAGAGAAGAACAGATCATTCGGCGACTGGGTCGCGCCCGACGGATCGACGAGCACCGACGTGCCCGATTGCCAGTTCACCCCAAGACTGCCGCCAATGCCGCGCCGGGCGCCACCCAACCGCATTTCGATCTGATGACGCGGCGCGCCGCCAGATGATCCGATGGCCGAACCGTTCAGCAGATCAAGCACTGGCAGGCCGGGACGGATGCCGATCTCGTTCTGGAACGTCCAGGTGTGGAACAGCGACAATTGCACCCGGCCATCGAGGAAACCGCGCGGCGGGCCGCCACCGCCACCGCGACCACCACCAAAGCCGCCACCAGAGCCGCCACCAGCGCCGCTGGGCGGGCCACCGGCAGGCGGACCGCCGGCAGCAGGGGCTGCTGCACCGGGAGGGCCACCAGCAGGACCGCCAGCAGCGCTACCAGCATTGGGTGGGCGTTGGCCGGGGGTGAAGCCATAGGGATTGCGCGACAGGGCGCGGATCTCTGGCGGCAACGGCTGGCCAGACTGGATAGCGGCCCTGGCCTTCTCACGGGTTTCGGCAATGCGCTTCTGCACTTCGGCGGCTTCGGCCTTGCCGGGCTTCAGCGTTTGGGTGAGTGTGAAGCCCCAGCGCAGTTCTTGGCGCTGCGAATAATCGAAATTCACCGGGGTGTTGTCGATATCGGTCAATCGGCCATTGACGCGGGTGAAACGAGCCGGAAAGGCGGCTTCCAGTTCGGCGGTAGCAGTGGGGAAAGACGCAATCGGATCATCGATGCGCGACCAGATATAATTGG
The DNA here is from genome assembly GCF_031422795.1 of Sandarakinorhabdus sp. Classification (GTDB taxonomy): domain Bacteria; phylum Pseudomonadota; class Alphaproteobacteria; order Sphingomonadales; family Sphingomonadaceae; genus Sandarakinorhabdus. Next base: position 2,495 of record NZ_JANPML010000132.1, on the reverse strand, counting down.
CGTTGAACACCAGATCGGTGCTCTCGAACGGCCTCAGATTGGCGCCCAGCTTCCACACCTGGCGGGTGTCGTTGGCGAGATTGCGGTTGCCGCCGTCCAGCCGGCTGATGTCCACCGTTTCGCCGCGGATAAAGTCGAACACCCGCACGTTGGGCGTGATGATGGCGGGATCGCCCAACTGGCCCACGCTGGGCGCCCCCTGTTCGCGGGTGAAGCTGGCGATGAAGGCCCAACCGGTGACAGGCTCCCAATTCAGGCCGGCGCCCCAGGTGATGAGCGTGCCGAAATCCGACAGCGTATCAGCTGCGATATTGCCATTCAGCGTCAGCTTGCCCAGCGCCGGCAGCACATTATCCCGCACCGAGGTGAGCGGCAGATCGAAATTGGCCTGGAAATTGCCCTGCGTGCGGCTCAACTGCGCGGCTGTCGCCAGGCCCGCGCGCACGGCAGTGGCATCCAGCGCCAGATGCTGCACCTGGGATTTCAGCGCCACCGCCAGCGGGCCAGCAGGCAATTGCAGCAGGCTGCCGTTCAACAGCAGATCGAGGCTGAGATTGTCGCTGATGCTGGTGGCCGTGTCAGTCAGCGTGGCACCGCCGAACAGGCCATTGCCATAGGGTGACAGCGTGCCAGCGCTGATCTGGCTTTGCACCGCGATCACATCGATACCGCGTTCGATGCGGCTGCGATTTTCGGCGTGGTTCCAGTTGCCAGTAAGGTTCCAGCGCCACTTGCCGACATTGCCGTCGAGCACGGTGCCCAGCCGGCTGTTCCAACTATCGCCAAAGCGCCCCAGCGGATCGGCGGCATAGCGGTTGACCAGCACCGGACCAGCGAAAGGCGAGAAGGCGCCGCCGGCCGGCAGGCTGAAACTGGCCGATGGCAGGCCCTGCATGCTTTCGGTCAGCGTCCGCTCGATACCACCGGTGAGCGTGCCGCCGATGGTGGGCGAAAGGTTGCCGGCAATCGTCCCATTCAGGCTGGCGGTGCGGCTGTCGGGCAACAGGCTGCGGAACGGGCGGATATCGGTGCTGTTGATCGGTGCGGCGGCGAACTGGGCCAGTGTGGGGCTGGTCACGCCGGCCGGAACGCCGAGCACGCTGCGGCCCGGAACCACATCGGCGCCCGTTATCAGTGCAGAGACATTGCCATCGAGCGCAAACGGCCGGCTCTGCACCGGGGTAGTGATGCGGCGTTCGGCTTCGGTGACCATCGTGTCGATCTGATATTCGGCTTCGATGCTGGTGCGGGTGCCGTTTCTGAGCCGCAGCAAATTGACTTCCAGCTCGGTCGAAAAACGCCCGCCATCAGTGGGGCCGCCAACGTCAACTTCGCCAGTCCACGCCTGGAAGCGCGGGCGCAGCACGAAGTTGATGACGCGTTGATCGGCGCGGAAACCATATTTCAGGGCGACTTCTTCGGGCAGCACTTCCACGCGGGCGATGGCTTCGGGCGGGATATTGCGGATTTCGGCAAAGCCCGATGTGCGCTTGCCGTTCAGCAGCACCGCCGGCATGCCGCCGCCGCGGCCACGACCGGACTGGGTTTGCGGCGCGATTTGAGCGAGAATATCAGTGATCGAACCAGCGCCCAATGCCCGCAGTTCCTGGGCGCCGAACACCACTTCGGGCTTGATGTCGCCCACCACCTGGCCGGGCAATTTGGTGGTGGTGACGGTGATCGTTTCATCATCTTCCGGCATGGCCTGCGCCACCTGCTGCGGCGCCGGCGCCGGCTGAGCAAAGGCGGCAACGGCCGGAGCGGACGCCAGCATCAAGGCAAGACGAGTGAACAAGGGGGCGTTCCTGTGATGGGGGCGGTCGCAGAGCACGGCCCCTAAACCTGTTGCGGACTCAAGGAAATCCCGTGCGGCAATGACTACGGCTCTGCGCGGGAATTCCCCCGCGCCACAAGCTTCAGGCCGACAGGCTGTGATCCAGTGCCTTCACCACGACGATATCGGCGACAGGCTTGCCGCGGGCGATATGATCGAGCCAATTGGGGCGGTTGATGCCGGCCCAGATCGACAGCGCAAACTGCCGGGCTTCGTCCTCGCTCATCTGGCGAAAGCGGACATAGAAACTGGCCGGATCATCGGCGGCAGCGTGCCACAGGCCCATGAAGCGATCGCTGAACCAGGCGATGATGTCGGCTTCCGCTGCTTCGATGTAGATCAGATAGTCGAGCGGTGGCCGCTGCCCGGCGGCATCGGGCGCCAGGCCCAGGCCTTCAACCAGCACGATATCAGCGCCAGCGATGTTGCGGGCGGCCGCCGGATCAACATCATAGGTCGAGTGGCTGTAGGACGGCACGGTGACGGGGCCGGATTTCAGCCCGGCCAGCGCGGCCGCCATGGCCGCTGCGTCATAGCTTTCGGGGAAGCCCTTGCGCATCAACAGGCCGGCGGCTTCGAGTTCGGCGTTGGGCTTCAGAAAGCCGTCGGTGGAGACGATCTCCACCTGCAAGGCGGTGGGCAGCGCCGCGGCAATCTGGCG
>NZ_JANPML010000131.1:0-3519 GCF_031422795.1 Sandarakinorhabdus sp. | reverse complement strand
GACGATGACAATCAGCCCGCTCATGCCCGTTTATGGCCGCTGCGAGGTTGCGCCAGTGCGCGGCGACGGTTGCTATCTTTACGACGATCAGGGCCGCGAATGGCTCGACATGGCCAGCGGCATCGCCGTCAACTGCCTGGGCCACGGCCACCCGCATCTGGTGGGTGCCATCGCAAAGCAGGCTGCCACGCTGATGCACACGTCGAACCTTTATAAGGCGCCGGCGCAGGAGCATCTGGCCCAGCGGCTGGTTGATCTGACCTTTGCCGATACGGTGTTCTTCACCAACAGCGGTGCCGAGGCCTTTGAATGCGCCTTGAAGACCGCGCTGTCGTATCATTATGCCGCCGGCAATCCGCACAAGCATCGCGTCATCACCTTTTCCAACGCCTTTCATGGCCGCACCATGGCGGCAATTTCCGCCACCGATCAGGAAAAGCTGCGCAAGGGATTCGAACCGCTGCCGGACTGGTTCAAAGTTGTGCCGTTCGATGATCTCGCCGCCGCCGAAGCCGCCATCGATGACAGTGTGGGCGCGTTCATGGTGGAACCCATTCAAGGCGAAGGCGGCATCCGCCCGGCCAGCCCGGAATTCCTCAAGGGCCTGCGTGATCTGGCCGACAAGCATGGCCTGCTGCTGATCTTGGACGAAGTGCAGTGCGGCGTGGCCCGCACCGGCAAGCTGTTTGCCCACGAACTCTATGGCATCACGCCCGACATCATGGCCATTGCCAAGGGCATTGGCGGCGGTTTCCCGGTTGGGGCATGCCTCGCCACCGAACGCGCCGCTGCCGGCATGGTGATTGGCACGCACGGCAGCACCTATGGCGGCAACCCGCTGGCCATGGCGGCCTGCGAAGCTGTGCTGGACATCGTGACCGAACCGGCCTTCCTTGACCGGGTCACCGAAATGGGCGCCCGCCTCACCCAGGCGCTGGAACAGATGATCCCGAATCATGGCGATTTATTCGATCATGTGCGTGGGCGTGGCCTGATGATCGGCTTGAAACTCAAGAGCGACAGCCGCGCCTTTGTCGGCCATGCCCGCAGCCACGGCCTGCTGATGGTTGCCGCCGGCGACAATATCGTCCGCCTGCTGCCGCCGCTCACCATCGAAGAAAAGCAGATCCGCGAGTGCGTGGAGCGCCTGTCGGCCGCCGCGCGCAGCTATCAACCGGCCGCCGCTGCGTAACCACTCCACTCCCCTTCAGGGAAGGGGCTGGGGGTGGGGTTCTGCCTGCAAACGCACCAGAATTCCGCCGGCTTCCACCCTTCCCCACCCCCAACCCCTCCCCTAAACGGGAGGGGAGGAATCGTGAAAAATGCCCCATTTTCTTGATCTTGCCACTGCCACCCCGGCCGGACTACGGGCCATTCTTGATGATGCCCACGCCCGCAAGGCGGCGCGCGCCGGCTGGCCCAAGGGCCGGGTGGATGCCGATGCCCCGCTGGCTGGCCATGTGCTTGGCATGATCTTTGAAAAACCCAGCACCCGCACGCGCTTCTCCTTCGACATGGCGGCCCGCCAGTTGGGCGCCACCACCATCGTCTCGTCGGCGGGCGAAATGCAGCTGGGTCGCGGCGAAACCATAGCGGATACCGCGCGCGTGCTCGGCCGCATGGTCGATGCGCTGATGTTGCGCACCAACAATCACGAGAAACTGGAGCAGTTGGCAGAACATGCCGGCGTGCCGGTCATCAACGGCCTCACCGATCTGTCGCATCCCTGCCAGGTAATGGCCGACATCCTGACCTTTGAAGAACGCACGGGCCGCAAGGTGGCGGGTTCAACCTGGGCCTATGTCGGCGACGGCAACAATATGACCAACTCGCTGATCGAGGCCAGCTCGCTGCTGAAATTCGATCTCAAGGTTGGCGTGCCGCACGGGATGGAGCCGGATTCGGGCGTGATGGCCACTGCCTGCGCGCGCGGCGGCTGCATCGATCTGGTGCACAACGCCGAAACCGCCGTGGAAGATGCCGATGTGGTCGTCACCGACACCTGGGTATCGATGGGCCAGACCGACACCAAGGAAAAGATCGCCGCCTGCACGCCCTTCCGGGTAAACGATGCGCTGATGGCCAAGGCCGCCCCCGGCGCTATTTTCCTGCACTGCCTGCCCGCCCACCGCGGCGATGAAGTGACCGATGCGGTGATGGACGGGCCGGCGTCTGCCGTGTGGGACGAAGCCGAAAACCGCCTGCATGTGCAGAAATCCATCCTGCTCTGGTGCCTGGGGCGGCTGTGATGGTGACCGAAGGCCTTGCCCCCACGGCCGATCGCACGCTGGGTTTCATGGTGCCGGCGCGCAACGCGCGCGGCGTGGTGGTGCGGCTGGATGCGACGCTGAACGCTATATTGGCCGCCCACCCCTACCCGCAGCCGCTGATCCGGCTGCTCGCCGAAGCCCTCACGCTCACCGCGCTGGTGGGTGCCACCATGCGCCAGGATGATGGCCAGGTGACAGTGCAAGCCTCTGCCAAGGGCGGCGTGGTCGATCTTCTGGCCTGCGACTGGCGCGCTGGAGAGCTGCGCGGCTATCTGAAGTTTGACGATCAAAAGCCTGTTTCAGAAGGCCTATCGCTGCCAGAATTGTTCGGCAAAGGCTATCTGGCCATCACGGTGGACCAGGAATCGTCCGAAGAACGCTGGCAGGGCATCGTGCCCTTGGAAGGCCACAGCCTTGGCGCCGCGCTGGAAGGCTGGTTCACCCAATCCGAACAATTACCGACCCTGATGCGCATTGGCATTACGGGCGATGCCGAAACCGGCTGGCTGGCCGGCGGCCTGATCGTGCAGCATCTGGCTCGCGCCGAAATCGGCGGCGAGCGGCTGGATACCGTCGAACAGCATCCGGATTGGGAACATGTCGCGGCGCTGGCCGGCTCCACCTCAACCGCAGAGCTGACCGATGCAGGCCTGTCTGCCGAACAGTTGCTGTGGCGCCTGTTCCACGAAGAGCAGGTGCGCGTGGTGCCCGGCCCCAAGCCGGTGAAAGGCTGCCGCTGCTCCGCCGCGCATATCAAGGATGTGCTGTCGCGCTTTCCCGAAGCAGAACGTGCCGGCATGCGCAACGAGGCTGGCACGATTGCGGTGGACTGCCAGTTCTGCAGCCGCGTCTTTCAGATCGCGGCATGAGCGGCCAATCTGCCTCCCGCCTTGCTGTCGTCCTGCTGTCGGGCGGGCTTGATTCGACCACGGTTGCCGCCGTCGCGCGTGCGCAGGGCTGGCGCCTGCTGGCGCTGACCATCGATTATAACCAGCGCCACCGCATCGAACTGGATCATGCCGCCCGGGTCGCTGCCGCGCTCGGCGCCGAACGCCATATCGTGTTGCCGCTCGATCTCACCGGCTTTGGCGGATCGGCGCTCACCGCTGATATCGACGTGCCCAAAGGCGGCGTGGAGCCGGGCATCCCGGTCACCTATGTGCCGGCGCGCAACACCATCTTCCTGTCGGTCGCGCTGGGTTGGGCCGAAGCCGCCGGCGCACGCGACCTGTTCATCGGCGTCAACGCG
>NZ_JANPML010000130.1:0-3035 GCF_031422795.1 Sandarakinorhabdus sp. | reverse complement strand
GGGGTTGGGGGCGCTGGGGGGGTGCGCGGGCAACCAAACCCCCCCCCCCGGGGGGGGTGGGTCGCCCGCCGGCGCCCCGCCCCGGCCCGGGGTGGGGGTTGGCAGATGTGGCCACTGGCTGACCCCCACCCCGCCGCGCTGCGCGTGAGTCGACCCTCCCCACAGGGGGGAGGGAGTTGGCCTGGTCGAACGGCAGATCGAAACTCGCCTGTTCGGGGATATGGGTGTCGGCGCGGGCCAGCCGGCGGATTCGTCCGCGCCCCAGCCGCGCGGTAAGGCGATCAACCAGTTCGGTGAGCTGGGTTTCGGCAAGCTGGCCGCCCTCCAGCCCCAGCTGCGTTTCGTCCAGCGTGTGCGTCACCGGCACGGCGAGGCGCACCAGATCATAGCCAAAGCCGGGATCGAGCGGATCGTTCAGCGCGGCGATGCGTTCATCGAACAGGCGCAGCAGCACGCTCGTCTCGCGTTGCGGTTCGGCGGTTTCCACCGCAACATGCGCGACATGGCCATCGGCGCGATAAAGCGCCAGCGCGAACCGCCGCCCACCCTGCCCGCGTGCGCCCAGTTGCACGGCGCAGCGCAGCAGCAGTTTTTCCAGCGCGACACGCACCGCATCGGTGGTGGCGATGGGCTGGGCAAAGCGGATCTGGGCGACAATTTCGGCGTGCGGCAAACGCGGGTCGAGCGGTTGCGGCACGGCTTGCGTCAGCGCATCAAGCGCCGCCAGCAGCGCCTCACCAAAACGGGCGGCGATGGCAGCGCGCGGCAGTTTCGCCACCTCGCCCACCCGCTTCAGCCCGGCGCGGCGCAGGGCGATCTGCACCGGTTCCTGATCTGACAGGGCAGCCAGCGGCAGCGCCTCCACCCGGCGCTGGCCAAACCGCGCCAGCGCCATGGCGGCAGCCGGGGTGGCGGCGATGGCGTGCACAGCGCTGAAGCCCAGCCGCTGCAGCCGGGTCATCACATCGGCGATCAGGCTGGCCTCGCCGCCGAACAGGTGAGCGCAGCCAGTGATGTCGATCATTAGCCCGTAGGGCGGCACGGCGGCCACCATGGGCGACCAGCGAGTGGCGCCGTCGGCCAGCCAATCCAGACAGGCGGCATCGGCCGCCGGATCATGCGGCACCACCCGCAACTGCGACAGCTGCGCGCGCGCATCGGCAAGGGCCAGGCCAGGGTGCAGGCCCACCTCGGCGGCGGCAGCGCAGGTGGCGCGGATGACCTGCCGGCCGCGTTCGTTGGCGACGAAGACGAGCGGTTCAGGCTGCGGCGCGTGCCGGGCGAGGCGTTCGGCCGGCAGCCACGGCAGGAATAGCGCCAAAATACGCCTCACGCCGGCCAAAGGCAGCGCCGATAGGGATGGGACGCTCGATAACAGCGGAGGCGGGAATGAAACGGCGGCGGTCACGATCCCACTCCAGTTCTAGGGTGATGTCTGCCGGGCCGCCGCGTTGGCGTTCCAGCGTGAGGGCAAGGCGCGGCGGGCCAGGCGCATTGCCAGCCAGCCGCCGGGCCGGGGCGGAGGCGGCGCGCCAGCGGGTGAGCGCTGCTGATGGCCGGGCCACGCCAGCGCGCAGCACCAGCGTGAACACCCCCGATGCCGCGGCGGCCAGTTGCAGCCGGCGCGTCACCGTCAGGTCCACCGCCGTCGCGCTGCCGGCCTCGATCACCAGGCAGGCCAGCGCCGCACAACGCTGCGCCTCGGCCGCCGCGCGCAGCATGGGCAGTGCGCCGCCCGCCGCCACCAGCCACAACCGCCCCGGATCGCCGCCCAGTTCAGCCAGACCGGCGCCATAGAGCCGGCCATCTTCGCCGCGAGGATCGGCCAACCACAGGATCGGCCCGGTGCGCGGCGCCGCCAGCGCCAGCATCAACGCCAGCGGGGTCGCCGCCGGCCCGTAAATCTCGTGACACCCCGCCAGCAGCAGCCCACCGCCCAGCGCCGCATCCGCCCGCCCACCATCCAGCGCCAGCCGCGTGGGCATGGACCGGGGCGGCGGCGGGGCAGAGGGCAGCAGGCGGCTGACAGACGACAACAGAACGACTCACTTATGACAAAGTGTTCCACTTTTGTTCACGTTGCGGCCAGCTGCCCGGCAGAGTCAAGTCAGGCGCAATTCTACCGCACCTTTGCCGCCGCCTCGCGCACCAGCAGGATGCGGTCCTGCCCGAAATACATGTCATCGCCGCCAACATAGAACGTCGGGCTGCCGAAGCCGCCGCGGGCGATGAGTTCATCGGTGTTGGCGCGCAGCTTCGCCTTCATTTCCGGCGAATCGGCCTGTTCCAGGGCGTCCGCCCCAAGCCCGCCAGCCGCAGCAGCTTCGGCCAGCACATCGGGCTGGCTGATGTCGCGATCCTCGCCCCAATAAAGCTGGAAGATGCGCCGCGCGACCGGCTCGCAGGCTGATGCATCATCCGCCACCAGGCACAGGCGCATCGCCCGCGCGCTGTTCACCGGAAAGATGCTGGGGGTCCATTTGATCGACAGGCCGGAACGCCGGATCCAGTCGTGCAGATCCTTGGTGAAATATCGCGCCTTGGGCACCACCGGTTTTGATCGCATCTCATACACGCTGGGGTTCACCGTGTTGAACACGCCGCCCACCAGGAACGGCCGCCAGACAATATCGAACCCGTCCTCCGCCGCCGCCTTCACCAGCGCTTCGAACCCCAGATAGGTCCACGGGCTCGAACAATCGAAGAAGAATTCCACCTGTGCCGTCATGACCCTCTCCCCAAACGCCATATTGCGGTTACTGTGGGGCCATGATGCAACGTTTCAAACCGGTCTTTTTGCTGGCACCGCTGGCAGCGCTGCTGATTGCGGCGGCGCCGTCCGCCATGACGACCGCCGCGCCCGGCGCTGCAGCTCAACGGGCCGACCGTCTGGCGCAGGCCGCGGCCCTGGTCGATGCCGGCAAACCCGCCGATGCGCTCGCCATATTGGATGGGCTGCTGGCCGAAACCGATCTGCCCGCCGACAAGGGCCAGGTGGAAGGCCTGCGCAGTTTTGCGCTGGCCCGCACCGGCAA
>NZ_JANPML010000129.1:0-3880 GCF_031422795.1 Sandarakinorhabdus sp. | reverse complement strand
TGCGACCCCAGCGCCATCCACATCATCGGCCGAGTCGTGTGGGTAGGACGGAAATTGAGCTGAGCGAAGGCAAGTTCCTTTTTGGGGGAAAGGAAGATAGGGCCTCCGGCGGGCAGGGACGCAGTCCCTGCACCCGTTCGTTTGAAATGGTCTGCGATATCGGAACGAGCGCAAGGTGGAGCGCGCGCCGACACTTGCGAAAAAACGCCCGCCCTGTCCTCAATTGGACAGAGCGGGCGCAAAAGCATGATCAAAAACAAATGGGTGCAGGGACTGCGTCCCTGCCCGCCGGAGGCATCGCTTATTCTGCAGCGACCCCAAGCAATCCACCCTGCGCATCATCCGTGTTCGCCGGCGCAGTTTCGCTGGCGGTTTTGGCGGCCTTGCGGCCGTCGAAGGCGGTCCACACTTCGTTCCAGTCGCCCTTGGTGGCGGCCTTGGAATATTCGGTCGACCGGGCTTCGAAGAAGTTGGCGTGTTCGACACCGTTCAGCAGCGGCGTGAGCCACGGCAGCGGGTGTTCCTCGATCATGTAGATCGGCTGCAGACCGAGTTGTTTCAGGCGCCAATCAGCGATGTAGCGGACGTAACGCTTGATATCCTTGGGGTTCATGCCGGAAACCGGGCCCTGTTCGAACGCCAGATCGATGAACGCGTCTTCCAGGCGCACGGTGCGCTGGCACACGTCGGCGATGTCGTCGCGGATGCGGCTGTTGAGCACGCCGGTTTCAGCACAGAAGGCGTGAAACAGCTTCACGATACCTTCGCAGTGCAGCGATTCATCGCGCACGCTCCACGAAACGATCTGGCCCATGCCCTTCATCTTGTTGAAGCGCGGGAAGTTCATCAGCATGGCGAATGAAGCGAACAGCTGCAGCCCTTCGGTGAAGCCGCCAAACATCGCCAGCGTCTTGGCGATTTCCTCGTTGGTGCCCACGCCGAACGTGCTCATGTAATCATGTTTGTCGCGCATTTCCTTATAGTTGAGAAAGGCGCTGTATTCGCTTTCGGGCATGCCGATCGTATCGAGCAAGTGGCTGTAGGCCGCGATGTGGATCGTTTCCATGTTGGAGAACGAGGTCAGCATCATCTTGACTTCGGTCGGCTTGAACACGCTGCCATATTTGTCGTGGTAGCAATCCTGCACCTCGACATCGGCCTGCGTGAAGAAGCGGAAGATCTGGGTGAGCAGATTGCGCTCGTGATCGGTCAGCTTTTGCGCCCAGTCACGGCAATCCTCGCCCAGCGGCACCTCTTCGGGCATCCAGTGGATCTGTTGCTGACGTTTCCAGAAATCATAAGCCCAAGGATATTCAAATGGCTTGTACGATTTGGATGCCTGAAGCAGCGGCATAGTTAAAATCCTGCGCTAATGATGGATGAAACAACCTGAAAACTAGGCCTTCGACGGACAGGGGCTTGCCCCCTGCACCCGCCCTTCGCAAACGCCCGGACCATCAGTGGGCCGGCCCGGAACGCCTGCGAAGGCGAGGAAAATGTTGCACGGTCGGTGCGCCTTGCACCCGCACCGACCGTGGAACACGAGAACTTCGCCTGCAGCGCCGCAACACCCGAAGGCATCGACAAACACCCGCTGGAGACCATACGCATCCCGCCGAAGGCACGCCCACTCACAACAATGGCCCCGGCTTCAACAGCCTTTTGGCCAACAGTTGGGAGGGGGTCGTGGCCACACGTCGTGGAATGCATCGCCACGACCCCCTCACCGTCCAGCCGGGCAGCATCCCGGCCGGTGGATCGCCCCGCGGTATGGCGGGGCAAGCTCAAACGCTTCACTGACAAGCGAGACACTCGTCATAATCACGCCGCTCGACTTGAATGACAGGGGCCATTGCCGTGTTGTCGGCTTCAACGCCGCCGGCAAACCCAGCCCGCTGTACACTCATCGAACGCAGATAATAAAGCGATTTGATACCCAGTTCCCAGGCCCGGTAGTGGAGCATCAGCAGGTCCCACTTTTCCACGTCGGCCGGAATGAACAGGTTCAGCGATTGCGCCTGATCGATGAACGGCGTGCGATCGGCCGCCAGCTCGATCAGCCAGCGCTGATCGATTTCAAAGGCGGTGCGATAGGTGGCCTTTTCATCCGGCGTCAGGAACTCCAGATGCTGCACGGAACCGCCGCGTTCCAGGATGGAGTTCCACACGGCATCGCTGTTCTTCGCTTTGGAAACAAACAGCTTTTCCAGATAGGGATTCTTCACGACAAAGCTGCCCGACAACGTCTTGTGGGTGTAGACATTGGCTGGAATTGGCTCGACGCAGGCCGAAGTGCCGCCGCAGATGATGGAGATGCTCGCAGTCGGCGCGATGGCCATCTTGCAGCTGAAACGCTCCATCACGCCCATGTCGGCGGCGTCCGGGCACGGGCCACGCTCGACAGCAAGATTCATCGACGCTTGATCAACCTGCGCGCGGATGTGCTTGAAGATCTTCTTGTTCCAGCTTTTGGCCATGGCGCCTTCAAACGGCAGGCCGCGCGCCTGATAGAAGCTGTGCAGACCCATCACGCCCAGGCCCACCGAGCGTTCACGCATCGCGGCATAGGCGGCACGCGCCATCGCCGGTTCGGCACGATCGATATAATCCTGCAGCACGTTATCAAGGAAACGCATGCAATCCTCGATGAACAGCGGTTGGTCGTGCCACTGATCCCACGTCTCGATGTTCAGCGACGACAGGCAGCACACGGCGGTGCGATCATTGCCCAGATGGTCGGTGCCGGTGGGCAGGGTGATTTCCGAACACAGGTTCGATGTCGACACCTTCAGCCCCAGATCGCGCTGGTGCTTGGGCATGGTGCGGTTCACTTCATCGATGAAGATGATGTAGGGCTCGCCGGTGGACAGCCGAGTTTCCACCAGCTTGGTGAACAGCGCGCGGGCATCGACTTCGGCGCGCTTCTCGCCGGTCTTGGGGCTGATCAGATCAAATTTGTTGCCGTCGCGCACGGCTTCCATGAATTTGTCTGTCACCAGCACACCGTGGTGCAGGTTCAGCGCCTTGCGGTTGAAATCGCCCGACGGTTTGCGAATTTCGAGGAATTCCTCGATCTCCGGATGGTTGATGTCGAGATAGACCGCCGCCGACCCGCGGCGCAGCGAGCCCTGGCTGATGGCGAGGGTGAGGCTATCCATCACCCGCACGAACGGAATGATGCCGCTGGTCTTGCCGTTGAGGCCGACCGGCTCGCCGATGCCGCGCACATTGCCCCAATAGGTGCCGATGCCGCCGCCGCGCGATGCCAGCCACACATTCTCGTTCCAGGTGCCAACGATGCCATCCAGGCTGTCGGACACGGAGTTCAAATAGCAGCTGATCGGCAGACCGCGCCCGGTGCCACCGTTGGACAGCACCGGAGTCGCCGGCATGAACCACAGTTGGCTGACATAATCATAGATGCGCTGGGCGTGTTCGGCATCGTCGGCATAGGCGGCCGCAACACGGGCAAACAGATCCTGATAGGATTCGCCCGGCAGCAGATAACGATCGTCCAGCGTATCCTTGCCGAAATCGGTCAACAGCGCATCGCGGCTGCGATCAAGCGTGACCGGGAATTTCCACGGCAAAATATCCTTGGAGCCCGGCTTGCTGGCCTTTGCCGCAGCGGCGGCTGCCGAGGCAGCCGCTTCAGCAAGCACGCCGGCCGCAAGGGTCGCCGCCAGAGCGTCGCCACTGCCGGCAGAATCGGTGCCGTGATCGGCAACGGAAGGATCAACCGTTCTCAGGCCAGCACTACTATCAGTCATGCGAAACTCGCTCATTGTCACTTATGCCCCTCAACCATACGAGGGGAACAAACCGGGGTCACGCGCCTTCTTTGCCGCAGCGGCACTTGTCCCCGATATCCACAGGCCGG
>NZ_JANPML010000128.1:0-16836 GCF_031422795.1 Sandarakinorhabdus sp. | reverse complement strand
CGCGGCACGCCCAGAACGCTGTAGGGATCTCGCATGGTCATTCCGTGGTTTGAACCCGTTGCAAATTTGCAACCAAGTGGCGCTTTGCAAGACCATAGCGGCAGCATGCCGGGCTGGCCAGCACCACAACCCTGCGTCATTGACGGCAGGATGATGTTCCGCCTGATTCGCCTTCTGGTTCCCTTCGCGCTTCTGCCAAGCATGTGCTGGGCCCAGCCGGCGCTGGCCTGGGGCGAATATGCCCACCGTCTGACCGGCAGCATCGCCTGGAACCAGCTCACCCCGGCCGCCCGCGCCGAAGTGCGAAGGCTGCTACGGGCTGAACCCGGCCTGCAGACGCCAGAGTGCCGCATCACCAGCACCGAAGACGCCAGCGTGTGGCCCGATTGCGTGCGCGGCCAATATCGCGACCGTTTCGCCTTTTCCGCGCCCTGGCATTATCAGAACATCAACGTGTGCGAGCCGTTCGACGTGGCTGCCAAATGCTGGAACGGCGATTGCGTGACCGCGCAGATCCCGCGCCAGCAGGCCATATTGGCCGATCGCACCCGGCCGGCGCACGAACGGCTGCAGGCCTTTGCCTTTCTGGTGCATTTCGTGGGCGACATGCACCAGCCGCTACACCTGGGCGACAAAAGCGATCTGGGCGGCAACAATGTGCGCGCCGCCTTTGGCTTCAAATCGCCTGAGCGCATGAACCTGCACCGCATCTGGGACAGTGAACTGGCCGAACGCGCGCTCACCGAACCGCCGGCCATCGCACCGCAGCGCATCACGCTGGCTCAGCGACGGGCCTTCGCGTCCGGCCCGATCGACACGCCGGCCAGGGTTGGCCTGTGGGCGCGCGAGGCCTGGGATATTTCACGCAATGTCGCCTATCCGGAACTGCAAGGCACGCCCGACAGCTGCCCGATCCCGGATGCAGCCCGCCGCGATCTGCCGCGCGGCATGGTCACGCCGGATTATGTTGCCAAGGCCACGCCTGCCGTTCGCGATCAGGTCACCAAGGCCGGCACTCGCATCGCGCTGCTGGTGAACGAGGCGCTGGCCAGCCGGCCCCGCCGCCGATAACATCGCCGCCGCAAGGAGCCTTACCGCCATGAACCTCGACGACGAAAACGAGAGCAGCAACATCGTTGACCAGCGCGGCCAGCGTGGCGGTGGCAGAGGCGGCCTTCCCATCGGCGGCGGCAAACTCGGCATCGGCGGCATGATCGTGGTGGGCGTGATTGCCCTGCTGCTCGGCCAGAACCCGTTGGAACTGATCGGCGCGGTGAGCGGTGCAGGTGTCGGCGGCCCCAGTGTCGGCCAGCCGCAGCCGGCAGAACCCAGCCAGCCCGCCAAGCTGAACGGCGAACATGACCGTTTCATCGCGCGTGTGCTGGGCAGCACCGAACGCACCTGGACCAAATTATTTCCCGATCAGGTGGGCGAAGCCTATCCGCAGCCCAAGCTGGTGCTGTTTGCTGGCGACGTGAACAGCGGCTGCGGCCCGGCCAACAGTGGGATGGGGCCATTTTACTGCCCGGCGGATCGCAACGTCTATCTTGATTCCAGCTTCTTCGATGATCTGTCGCGCCGCTTTGGCGCACCCGGCGATTTTGCCGCGGCCTATGTGATCGCGCACGAAGTGGGCCATCATATCCAGACGGTGATCGGCATTTCCGATCAGGTGCAGAAGGCTCGGCAGCGCGGCAGCGAAGCGGCCGGCAATGCGCTTTCGGTGCGGCAGGAATTGCAGGCGGATTGTTTTGCCGGCGTGTGGGCCCACCACAACAAGGATCTGCTGGAAGCCGGCGACATCGAGGAAGGCCTGCGCGCCGCCCAAGCGATCGGCGATGATACGCTGCAGAAACAGTCCGGCGCGCGGGTCAATCCGGAAAGCTTCACCCACGGCTCGTCGGAACAGCGCATGCGCTGGCTGCAGGCGGGCCTGCAATCGGGGCAGATGAAAAGCTGCGACACCTTTGCGGCGCGCAGCCTCTAGGGGCTGATCAGCCCTTTTTGTCGGTGATGGTGATGCGGCCGCGCGCCACGCCGGCAGCGCCTTCGTCCACCGCGATCACCATGCGATCACCATCATCGGTGGTGCCGGTCAGCGTGTTGCCGCTGCGGCTGGCGGGGCGGCCATCGGCGGCCAATGCCTTGGCGTACCAATCTGCCACCTGGGCAGCCGTGCCCGGCGCCGTGAAGCCTAGCACGACTTCGCCGCGGCCATCACCGTTTTCGCCGCTGGCCTGCACATCGACATTGACCAGTTTCGCCCCCGGATAGCGGCCCAGGCCATCCAGATCGAACTTGGCATCGGGTTCCAGGCCGGCAGGGATCTTCACCTTGCCTTCCAGGCCGCCGGGCAGCTTCAGCTCGACTTCGCCGGATTCCATGTCGGCCTTGATGTTCAGTTCGCCGCTCCCGTCGCCTTTCCCGGCATCGCTGCTGGAATCCTCGTTGTTTTCCAGCGTGATCTCGGCGGTGGTGCCTTCTTCCAGCTTTTCCTTGCGGTTGGCGTCGCAGGCAGCGACGGCAACGCCGCACAGCAGGATGGCGATCAGGGCGTTCTTCATGGTCTCGCAGCTCCGGTGTATTGCCGATACAATACAGAAAGATTTCGCAACAATCAATGGCCCTTGCGCGGCAAGGTGTGCAGCGCGGCCACGATCAGCCCGCCCAGCAGGATGCCGAACAGGCCGGACCCGCCGGCTTCGGCCAGCCAGCGCGCAAAGCTGCCGGCGCCTTCCACCGCGTGCATGGCGGCGTGCAACAGTTCGTGCGGCAGATGCACGCCGAACTTGTGCAGGCCATCGATCACGATATGGCCGCCCACCCACAGCATCGCCAGCAGCCCCACCCAGCCCAGCACGGCGAGGAAGGCCGGCATGCCGCTGACCAGGCCACGCCCGAATGCCGCGACGGCGCCATTGTTCTTGCGGGCCAGAAACACACCGAAATCATCGGCCTTCACGATCAGCGCGACGGCCCCATAAACCATCGCCGTGATGCCCAATGCCACCACCGTCAGCGCGGCGGCCTGTTCGGCAATGGGTGCCTCTTCCACCGTACCCAGCGCGATAGCCATGATTTCGGCAGACAGGATCATATCGGTCCGGATGGCACCCGATACCATGGTGCGCTCTTTCTCGGCTGGGTCCAGGGCGGCCTCTTCCAGTGCTGCTTCGTCTTCGGGCGTGAGTTTTTCCCACAGTTTTTCCGCGCCTTCGAAACACAGGAAGGCTCCGCCCGCCATCAACAACGGGGTGATGGCGACGGGCAGAAAGTAAGACAGGGCCAGCGCGCCGGGCAGCAGGATGACCAGCTTGTTTTTCAGGCTGCCGCGCGCGATCTTGGCAACGATGGGAATTTCGCGATCGGCGGAAAAACCCACGACATAGCGCGGCGTAACGGCCGCATCATCGACCACCACGCCGGCCGCCTTGGCCGATGCCTTGGCGGCGGCCGCTGCCGTATCGTCCAGGCTGGAAACCGCCATGGTGCCGATATCGTCGATACTGGCCGCCGCCACCTTGGCAATGGCCGCTATATCATCCAGCAATGCAAACAAGCCGCTCGCCACGCGTGGTTCCCCCGAAATTGCCGTGCCCTGATAGCGCAGCCAACGGCCAGCGCAATGCGGCGTTCAGCGACGGTCGCGCAGGGCCAGAAGAATGGCCGCCAGCACGCCTGCACCCAGCCCCGCCAACAGCCCCATCGAGGGCTGCCCGGCGAGTGTGCCGCCAACCACGCCCGCCACCAAGCCAAAGGCGACAAAAATGCCGCCGCCGCGCTGGGGTGGACGCGAAACAGGAGAGCCGGGAGACGCCATGCCCAGCCCCTTGCACCAGAGCGGCGGCCAGCGCCAGTGGCGGCTGCGGCTTGCGCTGTCTTGTCCATCCGGTAAACCGCTTGTGGTGCATCGGTTCCTGACCCTCTTGCTTGCCGCTGCGGCTGGAACCGCGCAGGCTCAAACGGCGCCCGGCCAGACCGCGCCGCCCCTGCCTGCCGCAGTGCCTGCCGCAGTGCCTGCCGCCATGCCTGCCGCCGTGCCTGTTGCACCGCCAGTGACGCCGCCTGTGATTCTGCCCGAGGGCGATGTGATTGCCGGGCCGCAGTCTCCCCTGCCCGATCTGCCAGGCGGCGAATCTGTGGCCTGGCCCGATGTCGAATCCACCACATCCGGCGATGGCGATGCCCCTGATGTTGCCGTTCGTTATACTGTGGAGGTCAGCGGGCTGACAGAACTTGGCCTTGAAGATGAATTTCGCGGCCTGTCGTCGCTGTGGCTGCACCGCGGCGAAGAAACCAACCTGGCGCAACTTGGCCGCCGCATTTCCGAAGATCGCGATCTGGTTGATCTGCTGCTGCGATCGATCGGCCATTATGGCGGCCAGGCGCGGATCAGCATTGCACCAGGCACCGTCGCGCAGCCGGCCAATATCGTGCGCGTCGTCGCGCAACCAACCAATGTGGTGCGCGTCGTCGCGCAACCAGGGCCCGTGTATAATTTCCGCGAAATCACCATCACGGCGCCGCCGGGCCAGGCGAACAACACGGATCCGGCTCCCATCGTCAGCCGGCTGCTGCCGATCCGGGTGGGCGATGCGGTAGAAGCCGCGCGGGTGCAATCGGCGCAGGATGGTCTGCCGATCCGCCTTGCCGATGCCGGTTATCCGTTTGCGCGCATTGCGCCGCCCGATATCACCATCGATCACGCCAGCCGCGATGCCACATTGGCGCAAAGCGTCGATCTGGGCCGGCGCGGCGTGTTCGGCGCCATCCGCATCGATGACGGCGTGAAGGGCATGGACAGCAAACATGTTGCCCTGCTCGCCCGCTTCAAGCCCGGTGACCGTTACAGCAACGCCGGCCGCGAGGATCTGCGCCGTGCGCTGGTGCAAACCGGCATGTTCGGCGCGGTGGCGATCAAGCCGGGCGAAGGCGCGGTGCGCGATGACGGCACGCAAACAGTAAATCTCGACATCACCAGCGAAGCCGCGCCGATGCGCACCATCGCGCTGTCGGGCGGTTTTTCCACCGGCCAGGGCGTGCGCGCCGAAGGCAGCTGGACCCACCGCAACCTGTTTCCGCCCGAAGGCGCCTTCACCGCCCGTGCCGTTGCCGCCCAGCGCGAGCAGGTGGCACAGGTGGAACTGCGCAAACGCAATTTTGGCCAGCGTGATCGGCAATTGCTGGCCACCGGCGGCTTCTCATCCAGCCAGCAATTCGCCTTTGCCGCCGAAACCCTGGGCATATCGGCGGCGCTGGCGCGCGAATCCAACATCCTGTGGCAGAAAGACTGGACATGGAGCATCGGCGCCCAGGCACTGATCACCAGCCAGCGCGACCGTTCGGTACGGGGCGATCCCCGCCGCACCTTCACGGTGCTGGCGCTGCCAGCCAGCATTACGTGGGATCGTTCCGACGATCTGCTCAACCCCTCGCGCGGCTTCCGGCTCACCACCCGCCTCAGCCCGGAATTCACGCTGCGGAACCAGAGCAATTTCAACTATCTCAAGGCCCAGTTTGAAGCGACAGCCTACCAGCCATTTGGCGACAGCCTGGTGTTGGCCGGGCGCTTCCACATCGGCAGCATCATTGGCGCCAATCGCGGCGTGATCGCGCCGGATCGGCGTTTCTATGCCGGCGGCGGCGGTTCGGTGCGCGGCTATGTGTTCCAGGGCGTTGGCCCGCGCAATATCGATAATGTGCCCACCGGCGGCAACAGCCTCACCGAACTGGCGGTCGAAGCCCGCTATCGCTTCCAGGCGCTGGGCCAGGATCTGGGCATCGTGGCGTTCGTCGATGCCGGCGAAGTGTCCTCCGGCACCGCCCCGGCTTTTGACCGGCTGTCGGTCGGCGCGGGCATCGGGGCACGTTTCTATACCGGTTTCGGGCCGGTGCGGGTGGATATCGCAACGCCGGTGAACCCGCAGGCGGGCGACCCGCGGCTGGTGTTCTATGTCTCCATCGGGCAAGCGTTTTGATGCGGCGCGGGTTGCGCCTTGGTCTGATCATGCTGCTGGCACTGCTGGCCGTGATCGTCGCCCTGCCCTACGCGCTCGATACCCAGTCCGGTCGTGATTGGGCGGCCCGGCGGCTGGCCGGTTTCAGCCTGGCCAATGGCATCTCATTGCGCGTGACGCGCATCAGCGGCAGCCTGTGGGGCAAGGCCACGCTGGAAGGCGTGGAACTGCGTGACAAGGACGGTCGCTTTGCCCGTGCGCCGCGTGTGCTGCTCGATTGGACGCCGCGGTCGCTGATCAACAACCGCTTCGAAGCGGCCGAACTGATCATTCCCGCCGCCACGCTTGAACGGCTGCCACGCCTGAAGCCGGTTTCCGATCCGCGCATCATGCCCGATATCGACATCAGCATCGCACGATTGGAACTGGGCCGGCTGGTGGTGGCCAAGGGCGTTGCGGGGCCCGAACGGCTGATCAGCGCCAAGAGCCGGCTTGATCTGCGTGCCGGGCGGGCGCTGGTCGATCTCGATGCCGCAGTGGCGGCGGGCGACACGCTGGCGCTGCACCTTGATGCCGAACCGGATCGCGACAAATTTGCCTTGAATGCAAAGCTCGCCGCGCCAGCGGGCGGGCTGGTGACAACACTGGCGCGGCTGCAGGCACCGCTCAACGTAACCGCCACCGGACGCGGGCGCTGGCGCAGTTGGAACGGGCAATTGGTGGCCACGCTGGGCGCGGCGCAAATGGCCGATCTGGCGCTGGCTGGCGAGGATGGGCGATTGTCTGCGCGTGGCCGGATCGATCCGGTGCCACTGCTGGGCGGCGCCGCAAAGGATGCGCTGGCGGGCGGCCTGGCAGTGGTGGCCAGCGTCGTCCCCGATGGCGATCTGGCCCGGCTGACGTTTTTGGCTGATGGCAAGCAGCTGGCGGCCCGGCTGAAGGGCCGCATCGACCGGGCAGAAGAACGCTGGACCGAGGCTGACGCCGAGCTGACGCTGGCCGACGGCGGCGCGTTGGCAAAACTCTGGGGAGTCGATGGCGGCCGGCTCACGGCACGGCTCGCCGGGCCCATGCTGGCGCCGATCATTGATGCGCGGCTGCTGGCGAAACGGCTGGCGCTGCCGGGCGGGCTGGCTCTGGACGGACTGTCGGTCGCCGGGATCGCCGATCTCAACGAAACGGGCCTGTCCGTGCCATTGGTCGCCACCGCCACGGGCCTCACCGGCCTGCCCGACACGCTGAAGCCACTGGCCGGCAAATGGCGCGCCGAAGGCCGGCTGGTTTATGCCAAAGGCCAGTTGCAAGCCAATGATCTGAAGCTTGCCAGTGGGCCGCTGGCAGCCCGCATCGGACTGTCGTACGTGCCGGCCACCAGCGCCTGGGGGCTGAGCGCAACTGGCGATGTGCGCGGCTGGGCGTTGCCGCAGCTTGGCCTTGCCGATGCGACTTTCCGCGCCAACCTGAAGCCGGGGGCCAACTGGAGCACCACCGGCAGCGGCGATTTCCGCCTTGTCGCCGCGCGCCCGCCGGCCGATGGCCTCACCCGGGTCACCGGCGGCGGCATCACGCTGGCAGGGCGTTTTGCGCTGCTGCCCGGCCTGGCCGTCGCCCTGTCGGATCTGGCGCTGTCTGCACCGAAACTGGCCGCTGCGGGCCGAGCCAGCTGGTCTGCCGGACGCTTCACCCTCGCCACCACCGGCAAAAGCCTCGATTGGGGCCCGTTCGCGCTGGATGGCGAAGGAACCGCCGCCGCGCCGCACTTTACCGCCCGGCTGGCGAAACCCGGCTATGGCCTCACCGCCGTGGCGGCCCGCATTGATCCGGCCGGCGCTGGCTGGCGAGTGAGCGGTGACGCGCAGTCAGAGCTGGGGCCGGTCAGCCTGAAGGCCGATATCAGCCTGTCTCCGGTGCTGCGGATCGATGTGGACCGGTTGGCCGCTGCAGAATTTGTCGGCAGCGGCCGGCTTGAGCAGACCGCCGCCGGTCCGTTCGCCGGCACGTTGGCGCTGGCCGGCAAGGGCCTTACCGGCAGCGCGCGCCTGTCTGCCGCTGGCGACGTGCAACTGGCCGAACTGGCGGTGGCCGGTGACGCGCTCAGCCTGCCACTTGCCACGCCGGTCACGGTCGATCGGTTGCGGCTGGCGGCCCGCGTGTTGTTGCCAGCCAGCGGCCCCGATATCGAAGCCGCGCTCGATCTGGCCGGGTTGGAACGCGGCAATCTCGTGCTGGAAAAGGCGGTCGGCACGCTGCAGATGAAGGCCGGTTCCGGAACCGCCAGCCTGACACTGGCAGGCAACAGCGGCGAGGCGTTCAACCTGGCTTTCACCGGTGCCATCGCGCCTGATCGCTGGCAGATCAGCGGCGGCGGCGATTATGATGGCCGGGCGGCCAAACTGGCCGGGCCGGCAGTGCTCACCCGCGATGCCACCGGCTGGCACCTCGCGCCGGTCACGCTCACCAGCGCACTTGGCAATGCCGAAGTGGCGGGCGACTGGGGCGAGACAAAGCGCCTCAACGCCCGGCTCGACAAGGTGTCGCTGCAGATGGCGGGCCTGGCCTACCCATCGCTCAATCTGGTCGGGCGGGTTTCGGGCACGGTGGCACTTGCACAGGCCGGGGATGCTGCCCCTACCGGCACAGCGGCCCTACGCCTGAATGGCGTGTCGCGCAGTAACATCACCTCCACCTCCACCCCGATCGACGTTGGCCTCAACGCCGCGCTGGGCGCCGGCGGCACGGTGATCCGCGCGGTGATCGTGCGCGCCGGCAAGGTGGAAGGCCGCGCACAAGCCCGGCTCGGGCCGCTTCCGGCAGGCGATGGCAACCTCGTTGCCCGCCTGTTCGATGCCAGTGTCACCGGCCAGTTGCGCTATGCCGGGCCGGCGCAGGATCTGTGGGGTTTGTCCGGCCTCACGGCGCTGGATGTGCGCGGCGCGGTGCAAGTGGCGGTCGACGTGTCGGGCACGCTGGGCGATCCGCAGGTGCAGGGCCGGATCCGCGGCACCGGTGGCCGCGTGGAAGCGCCTTTGCTTGGCGCGGTGGCCAACGAGGTCAGTCTTGATGCCCGCTTCACCGCGTCGAAACTGGAACTCACCCGGTTTAGCGGCAAATCCGGACGGGGCAGCATCAGCGGATCGGGCGCGATTGATCTGAGTTATGAACGCGGTTTCCCGATGGATATCCGCATGGTGGCGACCAACGCCGCCCTTCTGGGCCGCGACGATCTGTCGGCCACCGGCAGCGGCAATATCCGGGTCGCAACCGATGAATATGGCGGCGTCGTTTCAGGCACGCTTGCG
Organism: Sandarakinorhabdus sp.; assembly: GCF_031422795.1. Classification (GTDB taxonomy): domain Bacteria; phylum Pseudomonadota; class Alphaproteobacteria; order Sphingomonadales; family Sphingomonadaceae; genus Sandarakinorhabdus. Next base: position 7,580 of record NZ_JANPML010000128.1, on the reverse strand, counting down.
CTCACACGCGCCGAATATATCGTCGGGCGCACCGCCGTGGCCGATGTGTCGGTTCTGCAGGTGACCGAGAAGAACACGCGCGTGCTGGGCCGGCGCACGGTGCAGTATATTGCCCCCACGCGCTGGCTGTTCAATCTGGCCATAACGGCAGATCGCGGCCTGATGGTCACCGGCATGGGCATCAAATCGGAATGGCAGGCCGATGTGCGGCTGCGCGGCGGGGCGACTACTCCCGAACTGTTTGGCCGCGTGCAGCTGGTGCGCGGCGACTATGATTTTGCCGGCAAACGCTTCCAGCTCACCCGCGGCGATATCCGCTTTGTTGGCGGCTATCCGCCCGATCCGATCATTGCCATCACTGCCGAAAACAGCGGTAACGGCTTCAGCGCCTTCCTGAACGTGGATGGCACGGCGCAGCGGCCGCAGATCAAGTTCAGCTCGGTGCCGTCCCTGCCAGAAGACGAAGTACTGTCGCGCGTGCTGTTCGGCAGCCGTGTCACTGATCTGTCGGCGCCCGAAGCCATCCAGCTCGCCGGCGCGCTCACCTCGCTGCGCGGCGGCGGCTTCAATCCGATCGGCGCGGTCAGCAAAGGCCTGGGCATCGATCGGCTGCGCATCCTGCCGGCCGATACGACCACGGGCCGGCGCACCACCTTCGCCGCCGGGCAATATGTTGGCCGCAATGTCTATGTGGAGCTGGCCACCGACGCGCAGGGCTACAACGCCACCAGCATCGAGATCGGGCTGACCCGCACCTTGTCGGTGCTCAGCCAGGCGGCGACGCTGGGCGGCACCTCGGCCAGCGTGCGCTGGAAAAAGGATTATTGACGGCGGTTCAGCGCCCGATCAGCGGCCAATGAGGGATTGGGCGGTGCGGTCCGCCACCACGTCGGTGGGCAGCCCGCTGGCATCGGCGTCGGCAAACAGGGTGGTCAGGCGCGGGCCAATGGCATCCACGGCTGCGTTGACCTCGTCCAGCGTGACCACATGGCCTTCGGTCTTGGCCAGATATTCGGCGACGACCGAAATGATGCCGCCGGCGTTGATGACATAATCAGGGGCGTACAGAATCCCGCGTGCCGCCAGCCGCGCGCCGTCATCCGGCATGGCCAGCTGGTTGTTGGCGGCGCCGGCCACCACAGCCACTTCGAGCGTGGCGATGCTGCGCGCATCAAGGATCGCGCCCAGCGCGTTGGGGCTGAACACATCGGCCTTCACCGCCATGATCGCTGCGACATCCACCTGGGTCGCGCCCAGTTCGGCAGCCAGCGCGGCCGCACGGGCCGGATCGACATCGGCGATGGTCAGCCGCGCACCTTCGGCGGCCAGCGCCCGGGCCAATGCACCACCAACGCTGCCAACACCCTGGATGGCGATATGGAGACCGGCAACACGGTCGGCGCCCAGCTTGTGATGCACGGCAGCTTTCAGCCCGGCCAGCGCGCCGCGCGCCGTGAACGGCCCCGGATTGCCGCCCACTTCGCCGGCCGCCACCGGCAGGCCGGCGACATGCGGAGTGCGACGGGTAACCACCACCATGTCGGCGTCGCTCATGCCCACATCCTCGGCCGTGACATAACGGCCGCCCAGCGCCGCCACCGCATCGCCAAAGGCTTCCAGCAGCGCTTCGGTCTTGGGCGCATCTGCAATCAGCACCGCCTTGCCGCCGCCAGCCTTCAGACCGGCCATGGCATTCTTGTAACTCATGCCGCGTGACAGGCGCAGCGCGTCGGTGAGCGCGGCCGCTTCGCTGGCATAGGCCCAGCGCCGCACGCCGCCGGCCGCCGGGCCGAGATGGGTCGAATGGATGGCAACGATGGCGTGCAGGCCAGTGGCCGCATCCTTCACCAGCGCCACGCGTTCATGGGCGTCGAACCCCGGCGCGCCAGCGGCATCAAGCGCCGCCAGTTGCACGGTTGCAAAACGGGCAGCGGGGGCAGCAGCGGTCATCAGGGCGACTCCAACGAGCAGGATTTCATTGCGCCATATTGTAATAAAATTTCTTTTGGGCGCAACGGTCATTCACAAGCTGGTGGGTGGAACTTCTGGCTTGCCACTGGGCTCGCCCTCGTCTATCCCGCGCCTCCCGACAGGTGCGTCGTGGCGACTGTAGCTCAGCTGGTTAGAGCGCTGGTTTGTGGTACCAGAGGTCGCGGGTTCAAGCCCCGTCAGTCGCCCCACCTGTCTTCCGCACTTCGCCGCACGCAATTCTGGTTCCCGCGTTGCCGGCCGGATCGCTGCGATAATCATCGGCGCGTGCGTGCAGTACCACCGCTGCACCATCGGCATCAATCAGCGGCGCATCGCCATCGGCCAGGCGCAAGCCCGGCAGCATCAGGTTCATCTCGCCCAAACCCTTATCAGTCACCGTCAGATTGGGCAGATCGCCAGCATGGGCACCCATCGGATTATCACGGCCATGCTGCTTGTTTGCCGGGTTGAAATGCGGCCCGGCGCTGGCGAAATCCGGGCCAACGCAGCGGCCAACGGCGTGCAGATGCATGGCATATTGGCCCGCCGGAAGGCCCTTCACCGTGGCGATCAACTGCACGCCCTCGGCCATTTGCAGCAATTCAACTTCGCCCAGGCTGTTGCCATCGGCCGTCAGCAAACGAGTGGACAGCATCAGCGACGGCGGTGCGCCGCCCACCCGGCCCAGCGATTCCAGCTTGGGCCCGCAGGCCGCCAGAGCAAGCAAGGCAATCATGGCAAGACGGCGCATCAGGTCACTCCGGTTAATCAGCGAGGCCATAATGGCCGACAAGCCGATCAAGCGCCAGTTGCAGCACAAGTTTTCCCGCCCGCACCGGCCAACCCAGCGCCCGTTCGGCGGCTTCCAGGCCCTCGCCCTGACAGATCACCCGCCAGGCAATATCGGAAAGGCCGGGGCCGCAGGCCACCACCGCCGCTTCGAACCGGCGTTTGGCCGCGATCTGCCCGCCGGAAAGATCGGGCGGGCCGCCCTGCCCACGCGCGCTTGCAGGCATCTGATCCCAGCGCATGGTCACGCGCGGGCCCAGTTGGGCATGGTAAAAATCGGCGCGCAGCCGTTCGCTGGCCATCAATTGCTGCGGCGAAACATGGCCGCGCCGGGCCAGCCAGGCCAGCGGTGATTCGGCCAGATTCACCGTCACCCGGGCGCGATCGACGATATCCGGCGCGGCCAGGATTCGCGTCGCCAACAGGCGGTTTTCAGTCAGCGGTGCGATATCTGGCAAAGCTGCGGGCGCGCGACGTGGCATCATTTCTCTCCGTAGTGGCACGTTGGTGATGGATTTACCCTTGCACAACCCACCGATTGTAGGACAGAATTAACCGCACAGGTTATTTCAGGGGAAAAGATGCTCACCCGTATCCGCGAAGTCCGCAAGGCGCGTGGCCTCACGCTGGCCGATGTTGCAGCCGCCTGCGATCCGCCCACCACGCCGCAAACGATCGGGCGGCTGGAAACCGGCATGCGCACCGTTTCCATCGACTGGCTGGAACGCATTGCCACAGCGCTCGGCGTGCCGGCTTCCGCAATGGTTGCAATGCCTGATCGCGCCGATGTGCTGGTGGCGGCGTTGATCGGCAGCAATGGCGCCGATGCGCCGGAACGCCCGCGCACCCTGCTGCCGCCGCAACCGCAGGCCGATCTGATCGGCATGGTGGTGGAAACGGCTCAGGGCGATTACCGCAGCGGCGATGAACTCTGGGCGCAGCGCCTCGCCCCCGACCAGTTCGGCCGCGCCATCAACCGTGATGTGCTGGCGCCGCGCCCGGCGGGGCGTTTTGCCTTTGGCCGGCTGATCGCAGTGGACGGCAGCCGCATCCATCTGCTGCCCACAACCCCCGGCGCACGCCAGCAGGTGCTGGCCGAAGTGCCGTGGCTGGCCATGGTGACGATGCTGGTGCGACGGCCCTGAACGGCCCCAAGTCACAGCTTCAATTCGGCAGATTGCCGTTCAGTTCCAGCGCCCTGCCTGCCAGGTGCAGTGATCCGGTGATCAGCACCAGCGGCGGGCTTTCGCTGTTGCGCGCGATGGCGCGCAGCGCCTTGGTCAGATCGGGCGCGGTCACGGCGGCCATCCCCATGGCCGATGCGGTGGCCGCCAGCCGGGCGGGATCATGGGCGGCGTGGCCCGGCACCGGAACGGCATAAAGCGCCGATGCCATGCCGGCAAAGCTCTTCAGAAAACCTTCGGCATCCTTGGCCGCCAGCATGCCGGTCACCAGCAGCAGGCGCTGGCCGGATTGCAGCAAAGGCCGCACGCTTTCGGCCAAGGCCCGCCCGGCAGCCGGATTGTGGCCGCCATCCACCCACAGGCTGCTGCCCGCCGGCAATATTTCGAACAATGGCCCACTTTCCAACCGCTGCAGCCGCGCTGGCCATTCCACCCAGCCCATGCCGGCACGATAGGCGGCATCTTTCACCGGCAACGCCGTCTGGGCGCGCAACATGGCAATGGCGAGCGCGGCATTGTCGTGCTGGTGAACACCGGCAAGGCGCGGCAACGACACGACCAGCTTGCCGGCTTCGTCGCGATAATGCAGCTGCCCTTCATAGGTTGCGGCATCCCAATCCTGCCCGCGAATCAGCAGCTTGGCACCAGCCAGGCCCGCGATTTCGGCAATACGGGCGGTGACGGCGGCAGGATGACGGCCGGTCACCAGCGGCACGCCCCGCCGTGCAATGCCGGCCTTTTCGCGGGCAATATCCAGTATGGTCGAACCGAGCCATTGCGTATGGTCCAGCCCCAGTTGCGCGATGCCCGTCACCAGCGCGGTGGGGATGATGTTGGTGGCGTCCATGCGGCCGCCCAGGCCCACTTCGATGATGCAGGCATCGGCCTCCACCGTGGCAAAGGCCAGGAAAGCGGCCGCCGTGGTCAATTCGAAGAACGTGATCGGCGCTTCGCCATTGCGGCTGATGACGTCGTTCAGCAGCACGATCAGCGCATCATCGTCGATCAGCTGGCCGGCAAGCCGGATACGCTCGTTGAAGCGGACGAGGTGCGGGCTGGTATAGACATGCACGCGCCGGCCTTCGGCTTCCAGGCAGGCACGCAGCATGGCGCAGGTGCTGCCCTTGCCGTTGGTGCCGGCAACATGAAAAACCGGCGGCAACCGATGGTGCGGGTTGCCCAGCGCGGCCAGCAGGCGTTCGAGCCGGCCGAGCGTGAGATCGATCTCGGTAGGGTGCAGATCGTGCGCCTTGCGGAGCATTGCATCCAGGCGCGGGTTGTCAGACCGCGCCGGCGGCATGCGCGCGCCGATTGGAGGAGGCGGCAGGCTCATGCAGCTGCTCGGCGCGCCATCAGCAGGGTGATCAGGCGGCCCAGGTTTTCCTTCAGGTCGCGGCGGTGCACCACCATATCAAGCATGCCGTGTTCGAGCAGATATTCGGCGCGCTGGAAGCCTTCCGGCAGTTTTTCGCGGATGGTCTGTTCGATCACGCGCTGGCCGGCAAAGCCGATCAGGGCATTGGGTTCGGCAATCTGGATGTCGCCCAGCATGGCATAGCTGGCCGTCACGCCGCCGGTGGTGGGATCGGTGAGCACGACGATATACGGCAGCCCGGCCTCGTTCAGCATCTGGATGCCCACGGTGGTGCGCGGCATCTGCATGAGGGAAAGAATGCCTTCCTGCATGCGAGCACCGCCAGCTGCAGTGAACACGATATAGGGGGCGTTGGCCGCCAACGCGGCATTGACACCGGCCAGAAAGGCCTCGCCCACGCCCATGCCCATCGATCCGCCCATGAAGGCGAAATCCTGGCAACCAACGATGGCGCGCTGGCCCATGATCTGGCCATCGCCGATCATCATGGCTTCGGGTTCGCTGGTGGCGGTACGGGCGGCCTTCAGGCGATCAGTGTATTTCTTCTGATCCTTGAACTTCAGCGGGTCTTCCGCAACCTTTGCCGCCGGCAGCACGCGATAATCGCCGTCAAACAGCTGGCCGAAACGGGCTTTCGGCCCGATGCGATCATGGTGCTCACAACGCGGGCAGACGCTGGCATTGTCTTCCCATTCCTTGGTGTAGACCATGGCGCCGCAATTCTTGCACTTGGTCCACAGATTGTCGGGCGTGTCGCGGCGGGCGAGGAAGCCGGTCAATTGTTGGCGGGTGCGGGTCAACCAGCTCATGCTGCTTTTTCCTTTCGGGCGGCGCGAACCGCTTGGGCCAGCGCACCGACTTGGGCGGCAACGCGGGCGGGAATATCGTTGGCGCGCGCTTCGGCAGCGGCACCGATGGCATCGACAATGGCACTGCCCACCACCACGGCATCAGCATGGGCGGCAATGGCGGCGGCTTGTTCAGGGGTGCGCACGCCGAAACCGACAGCAATCGGCAGCCTGGTCGACGCCTTCAACCGCGCGACGGCTTCGGCCACATCAGTCACAACCGCGCTGTTGGCGCCGGTCACACCGGCCACCGCGACATAATAAAGAAAGCCCGACGCACCGTTCAGCACGGCGGGCAGCCGCTGGGCATCGGTGGTTGGCGTGGCAAGGCGCACCAGGTGCAGACCGTGTGCGGCCAGCGCAGGCGCCAGTTCGCCAGCTTCTTCGGGCGGCAGATCGACGACGATGCAGCCATCGATGCCGGCCAATCTGGCTTCGGCGGCAAAGCGTTCCGGCCCAAAGGCGAGGATGGGGTTGAAATAGCCCATCAGCACGATTGGCGTGGCATTGTCGCTGGCGCGGAACGCCTTCACCATCGCCAGCACGGCGCGCAGCGTGGTGCCGCCGCCAAGGCTGCGCAGATTGCCGCGCTGGATGGCGGGGCCATCGGCCATCGGATCGGTGAACGGCATGCCGATTTCGATCACGTCGGCGCCGGCACCGGGCAGCGCCGCGAGGATCTCGGCGGAAGTGGCCAGATCAGGATCGCCGGCGGTAACGAAGGTAACCAGCGCGGCGCGGCCATCGGCGGCGCAAGCGGCAAAGCGGGTGGCGAGGCGATCGCTCACATCGTCACTCCCAGCGCGGCGGCGACGGTGAAAATATCCTTGTCGCCGCGGCCGCACAGATTGGCGATGACGATCTTATCCTTGCCCATCGCCGGTGCGATACGGGCCAGCGCGGCGATGGCGTGGGCCGGTTCCAGCGCCGGGATGATGCCTTCGGTGCGGCACAGCAGCGCAAAGCCTTCCAGCGCCTCGGTATCGGTGGCGCTTTGATATTCCACGCGGCCAATGGCGTGCAGCCAGGCGTGTTCGGGGCCGATGCCGGGATAATCCAGGCCGGCAGAAATGCTGTGCGCCTCGGTGATCTGGCCGTCTTCATCCTGCAGCAGCATGGTCTTGTTGCCGTGCAGCACACCGGCGCGGCCACCGGCCAGGCTGGCCGCATGTTCGTGGGTGTTCAGGCCCTTGCCCGACGCTTCGATGCCAACCATCCGCACGTCCTTGTCGTCAAGGAAGGGGTGGAACAGGCCGATGGCGTTGGAGCCGCCGCCGATCGAAGCTACCAGCAGATCGGGCAAGCGCCCTTCCCGTTCCAGGATCTGGGCGCGGGCTTCCTTGCCGATCACCGTCTGGAAATCGCGAACCATTTCCGGATAGGGGTGCGGGCCGGCGGCGGTGCCAATGATGT
>NZ_JANPML010000127.1:0-3690 GCF_031422795.1 Sandarakinorhabdus sp. | reverse complement strand
GTGGATGCCGCGCTGACTCGCCGTGCCGAACAGGAGGATGCATGCTGAACTTGCCCAGCCCGCAAACTGCGTTGCCGCCTGATCCGGCGCTGCCGGGCTCGGTGCCGGCTTTGGCGCCGCCGATGATGTCGGCGGATCCGCAGGCGTCGCTCGAATTGCGGCCTTTCGCTGGCGCACCGCTGCCGATCTTTGCTGGCCTGCTGGCGGCGCAGACGCCGCTGGCGGAAGCGGCTGCCGGCCCCGTGGAGATTGTGGCCGTGCCAGCGGAACCCGCTGAATCCCCGGCCATCGAGCAGGCCTGGGCGCTGGTTCTGGTGCCGGAACTGGCCAATCTGCCTGCCGAACTTGCCCCGCCGGCCAGCCCGGTGCCTGCCGCCCAGATTGAACCAACGCCAGACCCGGCACCCGAATTGGCGCCCGAATTTGTCCCCGCAACGGGGGCCGCCGCTGGCGACATGGCTGGTCGCAGCGTGACCCTCCCGAACACGGGCGGCAGCGGTGCGTGGCCGATGCGGGCCGTCAGCAGCCCGCGCCTTGCCGGGTTGCCGCTGGCGGCTGATCCGGGGCGGGTGCGGAACTGGCTGAGTGGCCTGCCATCTGCCCCCCCACTTTCCGGCCAACCGCTTCCCGGTTCACCGATCACTGCGACACCGCCGACCGAATTCATCCTGCGCAATGTCACCGGCCAGCCGATCCCCTTTCCCACCGCTGATCAGCCGCCGTGGTATGATCCGCAGGTGCCGCCGCCGTGGTTTGATCCGGCCAATCCGCCGCCGGCCTGGAGCGATCCAACCCAGCCCGCGCCGCTGTGGTATGATCCCACCAAAGTGCCACCTGCCTGGCTTGATCCGGCACGGGTGCCGGCGGCCTGGTTTGCCGCCCAGCGCCCGCCGGTCATCGCAACCAGCGCCCTGGTGGCCGTGCCGCCAGATCCGGTTTCCGCCACCACGGCAACCGCAGCGCTTCCGTCATTGGTTCAGGTGACGGCCCCTGAAATGGCTGCGGCTTCGGCCCCAGCTTCTGCACCGGCGTTGCCGCCCATCAGCGCCGAACGGGCGCGGCGCGCGGCTTTCGATGAACCGGCCGTACTGGCCGAACGGTCGCAGCCGCAATCCAGCCTGCCGACATTCGCCCTTGCAACGCCGCCTTCGCCGATCCTGTCATCGCTGCCGGCCCCGCCGCTGCCGGCTCCGTCTCTGCCGGCTTCAGCTCTGCCGTCTGCGGCACCTGCAGAAGCGGCCGCGCCGGCTGAATCCAATCCAGCCCTCACGATCACCAGCGATCGGCTGGGCGATGTCGCCGTGCGCCTGAGTGGGGGGCCGGATCAACTGCAGGTGGTGATGCAGGCCCAGCCGGCGGCGGCTGCGCTTATCGGGGCCGATGCAGCGCGCCTGAGCCAGGATCTGGCGGCAGCCGGCGTCGCGTTGGCGGGCCTGTCGGTCAATGGCCAGCGCGCCGATCTGGCCGGCGGCGGGCGTGAGCGCCAGCGCCAATCCGGCAAAGATTCCTGGCGTGATGGCGACGCGCCGATTGCCGCCGCGCGCCGGCTGTCTGCTCGTTCGCTGGCCGCCCGCTCCACCCTGACTGTTGACCGTTTTGCCTGAGGACCCCGCCATGGCCGAAGTAGACCCAAAAGTGAAAGAAAAGCCCAAGAAGAAGGGGCTGCCGGCAGTGCTGGTGCCGCTGCTGGCCTGCGTGCTGGGCGCTGGCGCGGGCGGGGCTGGTGCTGCGATTGCCCTGCTGAAATTCGGGCCCGGCCTGGCCGGCGGCGGCGGCGGGCATGCCCCGGCGGCGGCGGCGCACGATCCAGTGCCGGAAGGGCCGCTGGAATATGTCGAAGTTGATAACGCCTTCACCTCCAACCTCGCCGACAGCGGCCGCTATCTGCAGATAAAAATCTCGCTTTCGACCTTTGGCGGCACGGAGGCGGTGGAATCGATCGAAAAACACAAGCCGGCGATCGTCTCGACCGTGCTGGCAGCGCTGGGCGAAGTGCGCGAACCCGATCTGGAAAGCGCAAAGGCCAAGGACGAACTGCGCGAACGGCTGAAAGGCGTCATCAACAGCGCATTGAAATCCAAGGGCGAACCCGGCGGAGTGGAAGAAGTGTTCTTCACGTCGCTGGTGGTGCAATGAGCAATCTGCTGATCCGCACCGAAGCGCCGCCGGAACCCGATTTCGTCGACAGCTGGCGTCCGCGCCTGGCTGAATCGCCGCCCGACGACGGCGACGATACGCCGTTCGAGCCGTTGATCATGGCGCTGGAAGATGAATTGACCCGCACTCTCGGTGTCGAGGTAAGTGTGCATCCCGGGCGCGGCTTGCCGCCCGGTGCGCCCGATATCGCCCTGGAACTCGGCGCGCTGCTGGCCACTATCCGGCTGGGCGGCGATGTCAGCCGGCCGGTGGGGCAGATTTCCGGCGTCGTTACCGTCCGCCATGCAAAATTGCTGGGCGAACAATTGACGGGCCTGGCCCATCGCCTGTGGCCGGCCGGCCGGCGGCGTCCGTCGATCACGCTGGATGTGCTGGCCACCGTTGCGGAAGACGTCAGCGTGGTCGGCAGCATCCGGCTGACCGCGCCGGCCGATCCGGTGCCGGTGCTGCCGCCGGTGACGCTGGGTGCCGCCTTGTTCGAATTGCCGGTGCGGCTGGCGGTGCGCATCGCCGATGAAGCCGTGCCGCTGGCGCGCATCCTGCCGCTGCAACCTGGCCTGATCATCCCGTTCAACGCCTGCCCCGACATGCCGGTGCTGCTGGGCGACCATCAGGTGGCGTTCGCCAACCTGACGCCGCTGCCTGATGGCCGCCAGCAGGCCAGCATCACTGCCACCGTACTGAAACCCATCGGAGACCGCGTATGACCATCGACCCCGGCAACATGCAGGGCCAGCCCACCGATCCGCCGCATGATGTCACCCGCTTGGGCGGCTTTGGCGCGATCAGCGTGCGGCTGGCCATCGAGGTGGGCGGCATCCGCCTGAAGCTGGCCGATGTGCTCGGCATGGCGCCCGGCCAGGTGCATGTGCTCGACCGCCGGGTGGATCAGCCGGTGGACGTGCTGATTTCCGAACGGCTGGTGGCGCGCGGCGAGATCGTGAGTGTGGGTGACAAGTTCGGCGTACGGCTGACCGAAGTGCTGCCGGGGGGCGGGCTGTGATTGGGATAAACACGCTCCTTCACCGTCGCCCCGGACTTGATCCGGGGCCCCGCTTTCTTGGCGAGCGTGACGCAGAAACAGCGGGGCCCCGGATCAAGTCCGGGGCGACGGGTGAGGGGGGTAGAATGCCGTCCACCATCGGCGCGTTGGTGGAGAGCTTGCGCCGACGGGCGACCGGGCTGAGCCTGCCGGCCCGTCATGCCGCGGTCCTGCAATCGCTGCCCCTTGGCCCCGGCAGCCGGTTGATCGTGGTGGAGTTTGCCGGCAAGCGCCTGCTGGTCGGCCAGTCACGCGCGGGATTGAGCCTGCTTGGCGAGGCCGCACCAGAGTCGCCTGTCGCATGACCGAAGTGCTGAACCTGCCGCCGCTGTCGGCGTCATTGCAGATATTGCTGCTGATGTCGGCGCTGACGCTGCTGCCGGCGGCGCTGTTGATGATGACCGCCTTTACCCGCATCGCCATCGTGCTGGCCATTTTGCGGCAGGCGCTGGGGCTGGGGCAGAGCCCGCCCAACCAGCTGCTGGTCGGCA
>NZ_JANPML010000126.1:0-8159 GCF_031422795.1 Sandarakinorhabdus sp. | reverse complement strand
GAACAGGCGGCGCTCGATGGCTGGGCGCAGGCGCTGACCTTCCCGCGCCTTTCGATGCTGTGGCAGATGCTGCTGAAGGGGCTGGAGGAAGTGCAGGCCGCGCCGGTGCCGCTGCAGGCCGCCGAAATGGCGCTGCTGCGGTTGTGCCATGTCGCTGATCTGCCCGATCCGGGCGCGCTGGTGAAACAATTGCAGCAGCAGGGCGCGACCACCACGGTGCCCTCTGCGCCAGCCCCCCCGCTGGCTGGTGCCCCGGCTGGTGCGCCAGCTGCCGCCCTTCCTGCCGCGCCGCCGGTCAGCGCGCCGCCAGTGGGCGAAATGCCCGACAGTTTCGAGGCCATGGTCGCCCTGTTCCGCCGCCAGAGCGAAGCGCGACTGGCGCATTATCTCACCGATGATGTGCGGCTGGTCCGCTTTGCGCCGCTGCAACTGGTGCTGGCTGCCAATGGCCTGCCCAAGGATGTGCCGCTGGCCATTGCGCGCAGCCTTGAAGAATGGACCGGCGAGAAATGGCAGATCGACTGGCAAACGGATGGCGGTGCGCCAACCTTGCGCGAAGCAGAGCTTGCCCGGCTGGCCACGCTGGAGGCACAGATGCGCGAAGACCCGACTGTGGCCGCGCTGCTCACCGCTTTTCCCGAAGCCGAACTTTCCCCCCTCAACCAAACTGCCTGAGAAGAACCATGCCCAGCCTTGAAGAATTGATGGAAGCTGCCCGCAACGTGCAGGAACAGATGGCCCGCGCCCAGGCGCAGCTTGACCAGATCGAGGTGGAAGGTGCGTCGGGCGGCGGCCTGGTGACGGTGCGCGCCACGGCCCGCGGCGCGGTGCGCGGCCTGAACATCGATCCATCGCTGCTCACGGCTGATTCCAAGGAAATGCTGGAAGATCTGATCGTGGCGGCGTTCAATGACGCCAAGACCAAGGCCGATCAGGCCGGCAGCAGCGAAATGGGCAAATTGACCGCCGGCATGCAGTTGCCGCCCGGTTTCAAGCTGCCGGATTTCTGATTTCAAACCAAAGGACACGACCCATGCGCCAGCTTCATTCGACCATCACCTCTGCCGGTGAACTCGTCCTCGCGCTGGCCGACGTGCCAGAGCCGGAGGCCGGGGCCGGCGAAATCAAGATTCGCATCGAAGCAGCGCCAATCAACCCGTCCGACATCGGCCTGCTCACCGGCGCGGCCGACATGACCACCGCGCGCGGCGAGCCCGGCGCCATCCGGGCCAGCGTGCCGCCAGCGCTGATGCGGGCGATGGCCGCGCGGGTCGATCAGGCCATGCCGTGCGGCAACGAAGGCGCCGGCACCGTGGTCGCCGCGGGCGCTGGTGCCGAACATCTGCTGGGCCGCAAGGTGGCTATCATCGGCGGCGCGACCTATGCCGATTATCGCGTGGTGAAGGCCGAGGAGGCACTGCTGCTGCCCGAAGGGGCGACGGCGGAACAGGGCGCATCCTGCTTCGTCAACCCGCTGACCGCGCTGGGCTTTGTTGAAACCATGCGCGCCGAAGGCCACAGCGCCATTATCCACACCGCTGCCGCGTCGAACCTGGGCCAGATGCTGGTGAAGATCTGCAAGGCCGATGGCGTGCCGCTGGTCAACATCGTGCGTTCAGCCGAGCAGGTGGCGATCCTGAAGGGCATTGGCGCGAGCAATGTCATCGATTCGACCGCGCCCGATTTCATGGCGCAACTGGTGGCGGCCTGCACCGAAACCGGCGCGACGCTGGCTTTTGATGCCATCGGCGGTGGCCAGTTGGCCGGGCAGATCCTGACCGCGATGGAAGCCGCCATCAACTCCCGTCCCGGCGGCTACAGCCGCTATGGCTCGGAAGTGCTCAAGCAGGTCTATATCTATGGCGGGCTCGACATGGCGCCAACCAGCTTTGGGCGCGGTTTCGGCATGGCCTGGGCGATGGGCGGCTGGCTGCTGTTCCCGCGCCTGCGCACGTTCGGGCCCGGCGCTTATGCCCGGCTGAAACAACGCGTTTCCGACGAGCTGACCACGACCTTTGCCAGCCATTACAGCCACAAGGTCAGCCTGGAAGAAATGCTGGAACCGGCCGCCGTGGCGGGCTGGTATCGCCGGGCGACGGGGCAGAAGTATCTGGTGGTGCCAGCCTGAGGCTTACCGCATCCGTTGATCTGAATGAGCTTCACAGCGCATTGCTGTCGGGTGTTTAGATAGCCACACTTCAGAAATCAGAGCGTCACACCAGCGACACCGCCGACCAATAGTCAGCTTAGGTCTAGCGGGGGGTGCGGCAATACCTTCATTGTAAGAAAAGGCTTCGAACCGCTTTTGTTTGCACTTACCGCACTTGATGCGATTACCTTCCAAATCTTCCTGCTTGGCCAACCCTTTGTGGCCACAAGCTAGGCATCTGACATCTATTCGGCGCATTGCTTGCCTTGCTCCACGAAGACCAAATGCGTCGCTCGCTTCGTCAGTTCCACAGGCAGGTATCAATTCCCCCGTCGCGCACCACCCGCACCCGCCGCTCGATGCGGCGGGCATAGCGGCGCACCGATTTTGATGGCTTGTTGACACTGCGCTTGATCGGCTGCGGCAGGATGGCGGTCAGTTTTGCCGCCTGGGCGGGTGACAGGCGGTCCACCCTTGTGCCGAAATAGTGGATCGACGCCGCCGGCATGCCATAGATGCCGGGGCCCATTTCAACGATGTTGAGATAGACTTCCATGATGCGCGGCTTGTCCCAGAATATTTCGATCAGGCCGGTGAACCACACTTCCAGCCCCTTCCTGACATAGGACCGCTGTGGCCACAAAAAGGCGTTCTTGGCCGTCTGCTGGCTGATGGTGGAGCCGCCGCGCAGTTTGCGGCCCTGATAATTGGCCTGGGCTGCGGCCTTCACGGCTTCGAAATCAATGCCGTTGTGATAGCAGAAATTGGCATCTTCGGCGCCGATCACCGCGCGCGGCAGGCTGCGTGACATGGCGGTGAGCGGCACCCACGTATATTTCACCTTCTGGCCGGCCACCGAATCGCGCGCCATCAGCCACGTCACCGGCGGCGTCACAAAGCGATAGGCGATCACCCAGATCAGGCTGAGCACGAACACAGCGGCCAGCGCCCGGAAGAACCAGCTGACAAGAAATCCGATTGCACGACCGATCATGGCTGCATCTGCCGCCAGTCGGGCGCAGCCGTCAATTGCTTACACGGGCTCGGGGAGCAATCGTTGTTCGGCAGCGGCTTCCTGCATCGCCTTGGCCAGCTTTTCAAAGGCGCGCACCTCGATCTGGCGCACGCGTTCGCGGCTGATGCTGTAGCGCTGGCTGAGTTCCTCCAGCGTTTCCGGCTCGTCGATCAGACGGCGCTGGGTGAGGATGTCGCGCTCGCGCTCGTTCAATGTCGCCATTGCCTGCACCAGCAGACCGTGGCGCTGATCACGCTCTTCGCTGTCGGCCAGAAGTTCATCGGCCAGCGGGCCATCATCGGCCAGCCAATCCTGCCACTGGCCTTCGCCTTCTTCGCGCAGCGGCGTGTTCAGGCTGGCATCACCGCCATGGCCCATGCGCCGGTTCATCGAGACGACTTCATCCTTGCCGACGCCCAGCGTGGTGGCGATATGATCAACCTGTTCCGGGCGCAGATCGCCATCTTCCACTGCGCCGATCTTGCCCTTCAGGCGGCGCAGGTTGAAAAACAGTTTCTTCTGCGCGGCGGTAGTGCCGATCTTCACCAACGACCAGCTGCGCAGGATATATTCCTGGATCGCCGCCTTGATCCACCACATGGCATAAGTGGCGAGGCGGAAGCCCTTTTCGGCATCGAATTTGCGCACGCCCTGCATCAGGCCGATATTGCCCTCGGCAATCAGCTCGTTCACGGGCAGGCCATAGCCGCGATAGCCCATGGCAATGCGCGCCACGAGCCGCAGGTGGCTGGTCACCAGCTTGGTAGCGGCGGCCGGGTCCTGATGCTCGGCCCAGCGTTTGGCCAGCATATATTCCTGCTCTGGCGCCAACAGCGGAAACTTGCGGATTTCGGCCAGATAGCGGTTCAGCCCGGCCTCGGAACCCAGCGCCGGGATGCTCGCCGGCTTCACGGCGGGAAGATTTGAACTCATCGTCTCACTCCTGTTCGGTCCCATCGAGGCGACCGATCAACGCCACCATATCGGCTGGCAGGGGGCTTTCGAAAGAAAGCTTTTCTTGGGTCACGGGATGCAAAAATCCCAGTGTCGCGGCGTGCAGGGCCTGGCGTTCAAAGCCCAGTTCCTTGAGCATTGCCGCCAGTTTTCCGGGCGCGCGCCCATAAACCGCATCACCCAATAAGGCATGGCCAATGGATGCCATGTGAACGCGGATCTGGTGGGTGCGGCCGGTTTCCAGCCGGCATTCCACCTGCGCCGCGCCGGTGAAGGCGGCAATGGTGCGAAAATGCGTGACCGCATGCTTGCCGCGGCCATCCTTCACGATGGCGATTTTCTGGCGGTTGGTGCTGCTGCGGGCCAGCGCGCCTTCGATGCGGCCAGCCGGCGGCACCGGCACACCGCCCACCACCGCGGTATAACGGCGATCAACATCGTGGCGAGCAAACTGCGCGGCCAGGCCTTCGTGGGCCTTGTCCGTCTTGGCGACAACCAGCAGCCCCGATGTGTCCTTGTCGATGCGGTGAACAATGCCCGGCCGCGCCACGCCGCCAATGCCCGACAGCCGCCCGGCACAATGGTGCAGCAGCGCATTGACCATGGTGCCATCATAATTGCCGGCCGCCGGATGCACCACCAGCCCGGCCGGCTTGTCCACCAACAGCAGATGATCGTCTTCGTATACGATGCTGAGCGGGATATTCTGGGCGATCGTGGCGGAAGGGCGGGCTTCGGGCACGTCCAGCGTCAGCGCCTCGCCGCCCTTCATCTTGGTGGCCGGATCCCAGATCACGCCGGCCGGGCCGGTCAGGCGACCGCCCTGCACCAGATTTTTCAACCGTTCGCGGCTGTACAGCGGCACCGCTTCGGCCAGCGCCTTGTCCAGACGCTGGCCGGCCGCCGTGGCCGGCAAGGTGATCAATATCGACTTCTCGTCCCCCATGGCTTAGCGATGTCGGCATGAAGTTGCAGATATCAAGCGGGGATCGGCAGATTTTGCTGGAAGCAGCAGCCGCCACTCCGGACGAGGAAGTGTGCGGCCTGCTGCTCGGCAACGACGGCAAGGTGGAAACGCTGGTGCCGGCGCGCAATGTCGCGCGCGATCCAACGCGCAGTTTCGAGATTGATCCGGTGATCCTGCTCAGCGCCCACCGCACCGCGCGGGGGCAAGGCCGCCACGTGATCGGCCATTGGCACAGCCACCCAAACAGCCGCCGCGAGCCATCGGCGCGCGATGCCGCCCGCGCCACGGAAAACGGCCAGATCTGGCTGATCATCGCTGGCGGCGACATGTTGGCATGGCTGCCGCACAGTAGTGGCAGCTTTCGCCCCGTCGCCATCGAGGTGACATGATGGCCAGTGGCGAAGTGAAGTGGTTTGATGGCAAGAAGGGTTATGGCTTCATCACGCCGGATCTGGGGCCGCGTGATGTGTTCGTGCATGTTTCGGCGGTGAATGCTGCCGGGCTGGCGCGGTTGCAGCCGGGGGAGCGACTGGATTTCGAACTGGCGCAGGATGGCGATGGCCGCCTGATTGCGCTGGGCCTGATGATGCGAGACGATGGCGGGGACAAGGATAGCTCCGCCGAACCGGGGGTAGTGTAATGAGTGACTTGAGCCATTGGGTTGTGCGCTGGTTGTGCCATGATCTGGCAACACCGATTGCCAGCGTGATGACCGCCAGCGAACTGCTGGACGATGTGAAACCAGATGCCGAGATCAACGAACTGGTCCAATCTGGCGCAGTGCGCCTGACCGGACGGCTGCGGTTGGTGCGCCTGGCCCTTGGCGCCGGCGAAAACGCCATGGCCAGCGCGCCGCTGGGCCGGCTGGTGATGGCCGGGCTGGATGGCACCAGCGTTGATTGGCAGTTTTCGGGTGATGCCATCGATGGCATGGCGCCGCTGGTGGCCGGGTGCGCCATGCTGGTGGCCGATCTTAACCGCACGCGGGCACTGGTGGTAACGGTTGATGGGGTGGCGGTGCCGCAAGGCTGCAATTGGCCCGATTCGGTCGCCGCGGTGTTTGCCGGCGCGCCCGCCAGCGACAATCGCAGCGCCGTGGCCAGCATGTTGCTGGCAACCGCCGAACGGGCTGGCAAGACACTTTCCTGTGATGGCAATGGTTTACATTGGGGCTTGCCCCCAAGCTGAAAACGGCCGGCAGAAAGTTTGCTGCACTGCAACATAAGCCCTCTTGAAACCGTCATTGTCTGAGGCTATGTTGCATTGCAGCAAAGCCGGAGACGCAGATGACCACCAAGACCTCAGCGCCCAAGTCCAAGCCAGCCACCAAGCGTGCGCCGGTCAAGGCAAATGCGCCGGCCAAGGCGGCCCCTGCAGCAAAGGCTGAAGCCGTGACCATCGCAACTGCACCGGTCGTACCGGTGGTTGAAGTGGTGGTTGAGACTGTCGCTGCTCCGGCGCCAGAAACTGTGCCTGCGCCGGCGCCCGAACCTGAAGTGGTGGCCCCGGTTGCCGCCAAGTCGAAGTTCACGCCGGAACCAGCCGATCTGGAACCCGCAGCGGCCGTTACCCCGATTGCCGCCACTTCACCCTCACCCATTTCCGCACGAAAGGAGCCGATCATGGCCACCAAATTTGAATCCACCCAGGACGCCGTTCGCAGCACCGTCAGCAAGCTGAGCACCCAGGCCGAAACCGCCATGACCAATGGCAAGGCCGCCATGGAGCAGGTCGCTGCCAAGTCCAAGGAAGCTGTCGAAGCCAGCAAGAAGAGCATGGAAGAAATGTCCGAAGTGACGCGCACCAACGTTGATGCGCTGATGACCTCGGCCAAGGCCGCCACTGCCGGCGTCGAGCAGCTGATGGCGCACATGACCGAAGCATCGAAGAAGTCGTTCGAAGGCACCACCGCCATGATGAAGACCATGTCGACGGCCAAGACCCCGAACGATCTGATGCAGCTGCAAAGCGATTTCGCCAAGGCCCAGTTCGACGAAGCCGTCGCCCAGTACAGCAAGATGACCGAAATGATGGTCAAGCTCGCCGGCGAAGTGATGGAGCCGATGCAGAACCAGATGGCGGTTGCCACCGACAAGCTGAAGTCGGCCTGGACCACCAAGTAATCGCTTGGCAAATACGCATGCTGCGCCGCCCGACTGGGCAGGCGTGACGGCAAGGGGGCGAGCGGCCAATCGGCGGCTCGCCCCTTTTGCGTTGTCGCGCCCCTTTTTTTGGCGCGCCGATTTGCTATATAGGGGTCAATTCCTCCTCTTTTGCCCGGATTTCCCTTGATGCTGGCTGGTCTTGATCCGCGCATGACAGATGAAGAGCGCGACGCCGGCGATGCCGCGGGCGGCGGCGGCCGCACCGGCGTGGGTCTGGCCACCAAGCCGGAAACCAAGACGGCCAAGCCAGCGCTGTACAAGGTGCTGATGCTGAACGACGATTATACCCCGATGGAATTTGTCGTCCTCACCCTGCAGCGTTTTTTCAAGATGAGCATCGAGGATGCAACCCGGGTAATGCTGCACGTGCATCAGCGCGGCGTCGGCGTGTGCGGCATCTTCACCTATGAAGTGGCCGAAACCAAGGTGAACCAGGTCACCGATTTTGCCCGTCAGCACCAGCATCCGTTGCAGTGCACGATGGAGAAGGAATAACTGGGGAGAAGGAATAGCCTGCGACCACGCGGCCCATGCCCTCTGCCTGCGCCCGCGCTAAGCGGGGTGCATGACCCTCCTCTCCAGCTTTCAGCCCGGTCTTCATGCTGTTGTCGTCGGCGCCACCGGCGGCATCGGCGCAGCGTTTGCGGCGCTGCTTGAACAGGACGGCGCGCAGATCACGCGCTGGAGCCGCAGCGGCGGCTTTGATCTCACCGATCCCGCCAGCATCGAAGCCGCCGCTGCCGCACTGACCATCGCGCCTGATCTGGTGTTCATCGCCACGGGCGTTCTGCACGGGAATGCACTGGCGCCGGAGAAGGCCAACAGCCAGCTTTCGGCCGACGCGCTGGCGACCGCCTTTGCGATCAACACCATCGGCCCCGCGCTGGTTGCGCGCGCACTGCTGCCGCT
>NZ_JANPML010000125.1:0-2369 GCF_031422795.1 Sandarakinorhabdus sp. | reverse complement strand
TCGTAACTGCCTGAACAAGCCGCTGGCGCATCGATTCAAAATCGGCTTAAATGGTGGTCAACGGATCAAATGGTCGCAACACACTCGTTGCTGGGGGAATGCGTGATGAAGGACCGAGGCTCGTCAGCGACGACGCTGTCGCCGATGCGGCGTGGCCATTTGCGACTGGCATTGCTGGCGTTGCCCTTGGTCGTCATGCCGGCGGGCGCTGCCTTGGCGCAGACTGCAACTACCGGCGCACCCACACGTGAAGAAATCGATCCCAGCCGCCGCCAGACCTTCACGCAGCCCAGCCGCCTGATCGTCGATGGCGATATCGAACGCAGCCCGTGCGCGCTGGCCGATTCGGCCTATGCCAACATCAAGCTGACCATCGCCCGCGCCGAGTTCAACAATCTGAATCCGGTTCCGGCCGGTGATCTCGATGCCTTCTGGAAGCCATTGGTGGGCAAGGAAGTGCCGGTTTCGGCACTGTGTGAAATCCGCGATGCCGCTGCCACCCATTTGCGCCGGCTGGGCTATCTGGCCGCCGTTCAGGTGCCGGCCCAGCGCATCGAAGGCGGAATCGTGCGGTTCGAAGTGCTTTATGCAAGGCTGACGGCTGTGCGGCTGCGCGGCGATTCCGGCCGCAATGAAGGCCAGGTGGCGCGTTATGTGAAGAAACTGGCGACGGGTCAGCCCTTCAACCGCATCGAGGCTGAACGTTATCTGCTGCTGGCGCGCGACTTGCCCGGCATGGATGTGCGTCTGGCGCTGAAGCCGGCTGGCGGCGTTGCCGGTGACATGGTGGGCGAAATCAGCGTGCGCCGTCGCCCGCTGCAGGCCGATCTGGTGCTGAGCAATCTGGCGCCTTCGCAAACCGGGGCGTGGGGCGGCCAGGTGCGGATGCAGGCGCATGGCCTTACCGGGTTGGGCGATCACACGTTCATTTCCTATTATGCCACGCCGGATTTCAACGAACAGCAGGTGCTGCAGGCCGGGCATGATTTTGCCATCGGCGGCGAAGGCTTACGGCTGGGCGGGCGTGTTACCCAGGCTTGGACCAAGCCCGATCTGGGCGCGGCCGTGCCACCGGTCGATGCTGAAACCTTCTTTGCCAATATCGAAGCGAGCTATCCGTTCAAGCGCAGCCAGGCGGCCACGTTGGTGGGCCGCGCCGGCTTTGATCTGGTCAATCAGCGGGTTGAGTTCAACGCCAATCCGTTGTCGCGCGATCGGTTGCGCGTTGCCTATGCGCGATTTGATGGCGAATGGCAGGACATGCGTGGCCGTGGCCCCGGCGGCGCCACCGCGTGGCGGCTCGGTGCCAGCATCGAAGTGCGGCAGGGCCTTGATGTGTTTGGCGCCAGCCCGGATTGCCTGGCCAATCCGGCTGCGTGCGCTGGTGCCGGCGTGGTGCCGCCCAGCCTGATCAGCGGCAGCCCCACCGCCACCGTGCTCCGCTTCACGGGTCTTGCCGAACTGCGCCTGAGCACGAAACTCACCGTCGCCGTGCAGCCACGGGCCCAGTTTGCCAGCGGCGCGCTGTTCGGGTTCGAACGTTTTGCCCTGGGCAACTACACGGTGGGTCGCGGTTACGATCCCGGCGTGTTGACCGGTGATGATGGTGCCGCCTTCAACACCGAACTGCGCCACGATGCGATCACCCTGTCGGAAGACTGGAAACTGGCGGCGCAGCCTTATGTGTTCGTTGATGCCGGCTGGGCCTGGTCGCGCGGGCAGGGTGCTGCAGTGGCCAATCCGGTCAATCTGTTCTCGGTTGGCGGCGGCGCACGACTGGTGTTGGGCGACCGTGCCCGGCTTGATGTGGGCGGCGCGGTTGCCCTGAAGGATGCCGGGCCTACGCGGGCCGGTGATGTGCGTTTGCTGGTGACGTTGACCACCCGCCTGCTGCCCTGGAGGACTCGCTGATGCGCCTGTTTGACGAAAGCGCCCCGGCTCGCAGCCGTGCTGTTGCTCGCCTCAGCCTCGGGGCATCGCCGGCTGTGCTGGCCGCCATGCTGGCGTTGCAGCCTCAGGTGGCGCAGGCGCAGGCGTTCCAGGGCACCGAAACGGTGATTCTGGGCAGCGTGACCCGCGGCACCAGCGGCAACACCGATTTCTTCACGGTCGACGCTCTGCAGAACACCATCAACTGGGTTCCCACCGACACTGCGGCGGGTCCGGCACCGATCAACTTCCTGCCAGCGGGGGCCACGGCCAGCTTTACCGGCGGTTCGGGCACAAATGGTGCCAATTACACCGTGCTCAACCGCATCATCGCCGCCGATCCAACGCGCGCCATCTCCTTTTCGGGCACGGTCAGCAGCGATGCGGCCGGGCGCATCTGGTTCTATGCGCCGGGCGGCTTGCTGCTCAATGGCGGTTCG
>NZ_JANPML010000124.1:0-2349 GCF_031422795.1 Sandarakinorhabdus sp. | reverse complement strand
TGGCCACATCGTCGGCGCCCTGATGGCGGCCAACAGTTTCGGCGAAATCTATGCCGATGCACCGCCCGGCGATGGCCCGGTGGTGATGCCCAAGTTGACCGGCCATCGCCGTTTCGGGCGGGAAAACACCATCATTGGCGCGGTCGCCACCAATGCACCACTCACCCGCGCCCAGGCCTTGCGAGTGGCGATGATGGCGCAGGGCGGGCTGACACGGGCGGTGCGGCCGGTGCACACGCCGTTCGATGGCGATTGCATCTTCGTGCTTTCCACCGCTGCGCCCGGCCTGCCACCGGTGGACAATGTCGCGCTGATCGAGATCGGCACGGTCGCGGCCGATCTGGTGGCCGCCGCCGTGCGCCAGGCCGTCGGGCTCTACTGATCGCCCAGCAACGCGATGCGGCTGGCCAGTGCCGCCAGCCGGGGGGCCAATGCGGCGGCCTGAGTGGGCGCATCGCGCAGGGCTTCGGCCAGCGCCGCCCGGCGAAAATCCGCGCCGGCAAGCGGGGCCAGCGCTGCAACCAGCGCTGATTCGGCCGCTTCCAGCTGCAAGGCCGCCGCCGAATCGGCCGCAGCGCCAGCCGCGGCCGCGCGCGCGGCGTCACGGGTGGCACGGGCCGGAGCCGCCGCAGATGCGGCTTGCGCCACCAGTGCCTCAAGCGCTGCCAGTTCGGTTTCGGCAGATGCTGCGGTGGGCGGCGGCGTGGAGGGGAGCATATCGGGCGCTGCCGGTGCCACGGTTTCAGCCGGCGGCGCGCAATCGGCGCTGTCTGCCTTGGGACAGCGGCCACCACCCTGAACAGCACCGGGCACGTTACGCGGCACCATCGGCGAGATCTCGCCGGGGCGCGGATTCAGGCTGGGCCAGTCGCTGCCCTTCCCGGCGCAACCGGCCAGCAAAAGGGCAAGAACGAGAGGCTGGGTCAGACGATACATGATTAATCGCCTAAAACGGCAAGGAAGAGGTTGCAATGCCCGGCGCGCGTGGCTATCAGGCCGGCCTTCACGGTGTGCGCCCGTAGCTCAGCTGGATAGAGCATCAGACTACGAATCTGAGGGTCGGACGTTCGAATCGTTCCGGGCGCACCAATTCCCTCCCCGTTCGGGCCGTGCATCTGCTCCCTAGTGATCCCGATGCCTGTGCCGGCGTTGTTTTGGCCGCCGCAACAGCATTGGTGACACCCTTGGCGGCATCGCCTTCGGCCTGGTGGCCACCAGCCCCGATGATAACGGCAAGTATTGATTTGGCAGCAACTGGCCTCTCAGGTTAGTCTCCGCCTGCCGCGTCGCCTAAAGCGGCAGGCAAGCCGCTGCCCAGGGGAACTGCGCGATGAATGTACCAGAAGTAACCGCAATGCTGACGGCGCTCGGCCTGAAGCTGGCAGCCGGCTTTGCGCTTTACATGGTCGGGCGCTGGCTGATCAGTTTTGCCATCGGCATCCTGAGCCGGGTGCTGACGTCGCGCAATTTCGATCCGACGCTGCAGCGCTACATAGCATCCATCCTGGGCGTCTTGCTCAACATCGTGCTGGTGGTGGCCATCCTCGGCTTCTTCGGCATCGAAACCACCAGTTTTGCGGCGCTGTTGGCTGGCGTTGGTCTGGCCGTGGGTGCCGCCTGGTCGGGCCTGCTTTCAAATTTTGCTGCCGGGGCGTTTCTGGTGATCTTTCGCCCCTACAAGGTGGGGGATTATGTCGTCGGTGGCGGCGTGGAAGGCTCGGTAACCGAGGTCGGCCTGTTCAACACCATCATCACCAGCCCCGATAATGTGCAGACCATCGTGGGCAATTCGAAGATGTCGGGCGATGTGGTGAAGAATTATTCCGCCCACAGCTACCGCCGCGTCGACCGCACCGCGCAACTGGCCTTTGGCGTGGACCCGCTTGATGCCATTGCCCGGCTGAAGCCGGCGCTGGCCGCCATTGCCAATGTGATGGCCGAACCGGCGCCCGATGTGGAGATTCTCGATTTCAACGAGCGTGGCACCGTGCTCGCCGTGCGCCCCTATTGCCACACCAACAATTATTGGCAGGTCTATTTCGACACCAACAAGCTGATTTCGGCCACCTTTGGCGAAGCCGGCTATGCCGCGCCGCACACAGTGGAATATGAAAAGCAAATCAAGTAGGCGGCGGATCGGCGGCCAGCGGCACCACCCGTTCAGCCGACGCCAGTGATCAGGCCCAGTTTGAGCGCCTTCACATGGCTGCTACGAGGGCGGAGAGAAAAAATTGGGGGGAAATGGTGGACGCGGCAGGGATTGAACCTGCGACCCCTGCGATGTCAACACAGTGCTCTACCACTGAGCTACGCGTCCACGGGAAGGCGCCTGTTAGTGGCATCGGCCCC
>NZ_JANPML010000123.1:0-2084 GCF_031422795.1 Sandarakinorhabdus sp. | reverse complement strand
GTGCTGGGCGGCCTGATCCTCAACGTCATGCCCTGCGTGTTCCCGATCCTCAGCCTGAAGGCGCTGGCGCTGGCCAAGGGCAATGTTGGCGCCGCCCAGGCACGCAACGAAGCGCTGGCCTATACGGCCGGCGTCGTGCTGGTCGTCACTGCATTGGGCGGCCTGGTGCTGGCTCTGCGCGCCGCCGGCAGCCAGGTGGGCTGGGCCTTCCAGCTGCAGGATCCGCGCGTGATCGCCTTCCTGCTGCTGCTGGTCACTGGCATTGCGCTGAACCTTGCCGGCCTGTTCGAAATCACCCTGACCACCGGCAATCTGGGGCAGGACAAGGCGCGGTCCGGCGGGGCAAGCGGCAGCTTCTTCACCGGCGCGCTCGCGGCGTTCGTCGCCACCCCCTGCACCGGCCCGTTCATGGCCGGCGCACTGGGCGCGGCGCTGGTGCTGCCTACGGTGCAGGCACTTTCGGTCTTCGCCGGCCTTGGCCTTGGTCTCGCTTTGCCCTTCCTGTTGATCGGGCTGGTTCCCGCCCTGCGCCGCCGCCTGCCCAAGCCGGGCGCGTGGATGGTCCGCCTGCGCGCTATCCTGTCCGTCCCGATGTTCCTCACAGCGCTGGCCCTGGCCTGGGTGCTGGGCCAGCAGGTGGGCGTAAACGGCATGGCCATGGGCCTTGCCGGCACGCTGATCTTTGGCCTGTTCCTGTGGTGGCTGGGCAGCCGCCAGCACGGCGGTAAATCGCTGGCCATCCCCGGCATCGCCAGCCTGGCCACCATCGTCGCTGCCGTACTGCTGGTGCCCACCGCCGCCCCGGAAGGCGCCGCAAAAGCCACAACCGCCGCCGTCAGCGAACTGAACGCGGTGAAATACACGCCGGCCGCGCTCGCCGATTTGCGCAGCGCGGGCAAGCCGGTGTTCCTCTACATGACTGCCGATTGGTGCCTCACCTGCAAGGTCAACGAAAAGGGCGCGATGGCCGATGCCACCGTGGCCGCGTATTTCAAGGCCAAGGGTATCACCGTGATGGAAGGCGACTGGACCCGCAGCGATGCCGCCATCTCCACCTGGCTCGCCGAACACAAGCGCGCCGGCGTGCCGGTCTATGTCTATTATGATCCCACCGGCGGCGAGACGGAACTGCCGCAGATTTTGACGGTCGATGCGCTGACGTCGTTGAAGGTGTAAGGTTCAAAAGGCAAAGGGCCTCCGGCGGGCAGGGGCTGAGCCCCTGCACCCACTTTCGTTTCAGCGTTGCTCCACCGATGCCTTGATCCTAAGATCGAGAGTGTTTTTCGGAGAGTTTAGTGATGCAATCTCAAAAAATAACTGATGAGAAAGCAGCAGATATTGCGATAAAAATGTCTGAAACGGAACGAAATGTAATTATGCATTGTTGGAAAGAAAAATCGTGGAGATATCCACGAATTGCAGAATTGATTGGCGCTTCTTACTCTGACGTCCAAGATGTTGGTCACAAGCTTCAAAAGATGCGTTTAGCTTACGTTTCAGTTGTTCACTACAATGGTTCGGCAATTTTTTTGAATGAGGATGGCGAAATTGTGAAACGTGCCGTTGAATTGCTTGAAAAAATTCGTGTTTCAAGAAGCGTCTAATTTGGGATCAACCCCAAACGTGTAAATTTACGAAAGTGGGTGCAGGGGCTCAGCCCCTGCCCGCCGGAGGCCTCTTCTCTACGCCAGCGTCAACGTCACCGACACCGGCCGGTGATCGCTGGTTTCCGGCACCTTTTTCGGCCGCATTGCGTTCACACGTTCGTGGACGGCGTGTTCCACCAGACCGGCGCCGCCGCCGATGCGGGGGAACTGGCCCTTTGCCACCAGGCGCTGGGTGAACATGATGTGATCCAGCAGCAGGCGCGGGTCACGGGTGGGGTCCACCGGGTCCTTGCCTGACAATTTGTAGCTCCAGCGCAGCTTGTTCTCGCCGGTGGCCGCAGCGGTTGCGCCATAATCGAACAACGCGTGGTTCAGGAAGCGTTCGGCTTCGAAGATGCTGCCCTGCAGATTGCCGATCAGATCGAAATACAGGTGCTTGCGTTCAAATACTTCGCGGCCCGGGCCGTCGTTGAGATC
>NZ_JANPML010000122.1:0-8296 GCF_031422795.1 Sandarakinorhabdus sp. | reverse complement strand
GTCACCCCGCACCCAAAAGGCACTGACCAAACCCACCATGCCCTGGCTGTTTCACATCTTCCTGGCCATTCACGTCGGTGCCGGCGTGGTGGCGCTCACCAGTTTCTGGGGGGCGGTGCTGACGCGCAAAGGGGGCCCGGCGCATCGGCGCTGGGGGGTCGTGTTTTCGGCCGCCATTTATACGGCGGCGACCCAGGCGTTGGGCATGGGCGCGCTGAGCCTCGTGTGGCCGCTGGCGATGCACCCGCAGCTCACCGACGCGGTGCTGTATCGCGGCATGTTCGGCACCATGATGGTCTATCTGGGGCTGCTGGCGATTTCGATGACGCGTTATGGCCTGGTGATGGTGAGCAATCGCCGCGACCATCCCGGCAATCGGCACTGGTCGATGCTGGCGGTGCAGGGCGGCACCATGCTGGCGGCGGGCATTTGTCTGGCGCACGGGCTGTATCTGCTGGATCGCAATGGCCCGGTGATGGAACCGATCCTGATGGTGATGGTGGCGCTGCTCGGCTTTGGCACCAGCACCACCTATTTCCGCTACATCTTCAGCACGCCGGCGGGCCCGCGCGCCTATATCCCGGAGCATTTCAAGGCGATGGTGGCGACCGGGATTGCGGCCTACACGGCGTTCCTGTCGGTCGGCCTGATCGAGATGTTCCCCACCCACGCCTTCAACCCGGCGATCTGGGCGATCCCGACGCTGTTTGGCTTGGGCGTAATCATTCATTATCTGCGGCAGTACCGCCCAGCGACGAAAGCCCAGCCGGCAGAGTGATCAGGTTTCCAGCGCCGCGTCGAGCGCGGCAATTGTGTCGGGAATGTCAACAAGATGCGCCCGTTCGGCGGCCAGGATGGCGCGGAAGGCGGCGCGCCTGATCTCGCCGAGCGTGGCCGCGTCGGGCCGGGCCTTGGCGGGAAGGGAGGACACCACCAGATCGATCAACCGTTCTGCCCCGTGCAGCCGGCCCCACAGATAGTCATGTTCGCGGTAGGCGCGGCTGAAGAAGGCACCAAAGGCATTGAACAGCGCGCCCTTCAACCGATGTCCGCCCACTGCGGCCAGAGCCGAGCAATCTTCGGGGCTGATGCGATCGACCTTGATCTCGTCCAGCTCGTCGATGTTGCCATCGGCGATGAGCGGCAGGATGGCGATATCGAAGAAGGGGAAACCCAGATAGGCCGCCACCAGATCCCGCCGCAGCCGGCGTGGCAGGCCGGTTGCCAGCAGCCCCACCAGTTCGGCGTCGCTGCGGGCATCAAGGCCTTTCAGGTCCAGCGCGCTGGCCATGGCGGCAAGCGCGCTGGCGGGATCGGCGATGGCGTTGCCGGCGGCGGCCTGTGCGCTGCCGGCGTTTGGCCAGCACATCAGGTGCGGGCCCAATATGGCGTAAAGCCCGGCCTTGACCTTGCCGAGCGTCTGCGCCGTCGCCTCGTCCGCCCCGGTCAGTTCCATGTTCACCCGGCGGATCAGGAAGCGCAGGCGGCGGATGCGGAAATCCACATCGAAATTGCGCAGGAACAGCACATAGGGCGATGCCGGCCCGGTCTTGCCGATGGCGCTCTCTGGCCTGTTCGCGTCGGCTGCGTTCAGGTGCCGCCAGATGCTGACGCGCACCGCGCCCACGTCCTGCCCGCCCAGCGCGGCGATGCGCTCGGCCAGCCGCTCTGTCACCAGGGCGAATTTCAGCCGGCCATAGGCGCCAAAGGCAAAGCCCGTCGCTTTGGCGGCCTCGCTGTTCATGCGGCTGCGCCAGGTGGCCAGCCGGTCAAGCGAGGGCGAGAACAACAGCAGGCGCATGCCGATGGCGGCATCAATGGCAATATCCACCTGCGGCATCATCCCGATCACGATATGGCGCAGCCGGCGCGAGCGCATCGAGATCGCCTCGATGGCGCCCAGGCTGTCGCGGATCGGCTGCTGGCGCGGGATATCGGCCAGGCTGCGCAGGATGGTGCCGAAAAAGCCCGGCGGTTGACCGGTTGCGCTGCCATCATGGTGCATCCCCGGTTTGGGATCGAGATAGACAAAGCGTCGGTCCACTTCGCGATGCGCCGGACGGCGACCCAACGCGGCCAGCGCCGGGCCAAAGGGCCGGTTGTCGAGCACTGCGCCATCGATCAGGTCCACGCTTTCCGGCTGGAGCCGGCCCGGCAGCACCCGATCGATAAAGGCCTGCCGCCCCGGCCAATCCTCGTCGCGGCGCTTGAGCAGGTCGTCAATCTCGGCAATCCGCGCTGGCGGGAAGGCGCCGGGAAAGCTCGCCGTGGCCCGGGCGGCAAACACCAGATCGGGCGTTGGCCCCAGATGCCGTTCCGCGCGGTCGCCGGGGCAGGCAAAGCCGATCACCAGGCGGTGTTCGGGCTCTGTCACTTCTTCGGGTGTGTTCAGTCGCAGGCGTTGGGGTGCGCCGTGATAATCGGTCACCGTCACGAACAGATCGAACGGGTGCAGCCGCGGCACCAGCGGCGGCGTGCGCTCCCCCTTTTCCATCGCGGCAAAGGCATCGGCCAGCAGGCCAGAGAACGCCGCGCCGGAAAACGGCGGCTTGAACCAGCGGCTGCGCATGAAGCGGGACAGCTTGCGCTTCACCTCGCCATGCGCCGCCACCTCGGCCTTGTCTTCATCTTCAAGCCCGCGCCGGCGCACCCACCACACCAACGGAATCGCCCACAGTTTCGACAGCGGCCGCGACGCGGCTGCCTTGTCGAGCAGCACGTCGCTGTCTGCTCCCTCCAGCCACAGGCTGCGGATGGCATCCAGATCATGCCCCTCCACCAGCGCCCGCGAGAGCAGCACGCCGTTGATGCCGCCCGCCGATGCGCCGGCCACGATATCGCACATCACCCGCAGATCGAGGCCGGGCAGCGAATCGAGCAACGCCTGATAAACAATCTCGCTGTCGCGTGCCGGCGGCAGATTTGCCCCGGTTGGCGCCTGCCGCCGCATGGAGGCGCGGCACAGCTTCCACACTTCCTTGGTCAGGCCGTGCATGTAGACCGCCAGGCTCACCCCGCCGTAACAGACCAGCGCGAGGCGCAGCTCCTTCGTCTGCATGGGGCCTCCTTTCACTCAGCAGTCTGGCCGACGCAGCAAGCCCCGGCAAGAGTGAGAGAATTCGGACGGGAAGGGAGCCTCCGGCGGGCAGGGTCGCAGACCCTGCACCCGATTGTTTTCGGGCAGTCCCGCCAACCAGTTCGTTGTCATGCTGGCCTGCGCCAGCATGACAAGCATAGAAGGAAGGCCCCACCCCAACAAACGGGTGCAGGGACTGTGTCCCTGCCCGTCGGAGGCCCTGCCTTCCTGACTTCAGCGCTTGATGTTGGCGGCCGCGACCACAATGTCGAACGCGGTGGTGATGCCCTTCACAAACGTCACCTTCTCTATGTTCACATATTCATCCAGTGCGTGGGCGCGGAAGCCGCCGCCGCCAGCGCCAAGCGTGATGGCCGGAATGCCCATGCTGATCGGGATGTTGCTGTCGGTGGAACTGGGCATCAGCTGGGCATCGTAGCCGCCGGCTTTCAGGATGCGTTCGGCGGTCTGCACCAGCGGGTCGGTGGCGGGCGTGGTGCCGGCCGGGCGGTCACCGATCAGTTCCGGGACCGCGCTGATCTTGCCGTATTGCGTGTCGCGGGCGGTATTTTCGGCGGCAACGCTGTCGTCGATGATCTTGAGGAACTGGCTTTCCAGTGCCTTCAGATTGGTGGTGGAGGCCGAGCGCATGTCGAATTCGGCCAGAATGAGATTGGGGATGGAATTGACCGAGGTGCCGCCGGCAATGGTGGAGGCGGCGAAGGTGGTTTTCACATCAGTGGGCGGCGCGATCTTGTAGAGGCCCTGCACGGTGCCGGCCATCGCCGCCATCGGGTTCACAATACCGAATGCGCCATAGCTGTGGCCGCCCGGCCCCTTGAAGGCGACGCGATACCGGCGGGAGCCGACGCCGCCATTGACGATCCGGGCAACATTGCTGCCATCGAAACTGATGAAATCGCCGATGCGCGGTTTCAGGGGACTGGCCGAGAAGATGTGGCGAACGCCGCGCAGATCGCCCTGGCCTTCTTCACCGACATTGGCGACGAAGATGATATCGCGCCCGGTCTCCACCTTGCCGGCGTCCATGGCGCGGACGAAGGCAAGCAGGGCGGCCAGGGTAACGGTGGTATCGCCGATGCCGGGTGCGTGCAGCGTGTTGGCTTCGCGGCGCACCTTGATGGCGACATCGGGCGGGAACACGGTATCGAGGTGGGCGGCGACCATCAGGGCCTTGGCAGCGCGATCCTTGCCGGGGCGGGTGCCGATGACATTGCCGACGGCATCGACGTGGACATCGCTGAGGCCAAGCGCCTTGAACTTTTCCGCCATCCGCGCGCCGCGTGCGGCTTCCTTGAAGGGCGGGGCGGGGATTTCGGTCAGTTCGATCACGTCCGCGATAGTCTGGTCGTAATCGGCGGCGATCCTGGCGTGCGCCGCCTTGGTGGCGGCAGATTGGGCGAGCGCCGGAGCAGCGGTGGCCAGAAGAAGGGTGAGGATTATGGTGCGCATGGCTTCATCTGGCACGCCCTGGCACCCGCTTGCAAGTGCCGCTTTGCCCAGCTAATGTTTCCCTTCTGTTCTAAAGGATTGATGATGGCAAAGGGCAAGACGCGCTATGTGTGCCAGGCCTGCGGGGCGGTGGCGCCGCGCTGGGCCGGGCAATGCGCGGACTGCAAGGAGTGGAACACGCTGGTGGAGGAAGCCGCGCCGGTGTTTACGCCCTTTGCCGCCAAGCAGTCGCTGCAGGCCGGTGGCCGGCGGATTGCCATGGAGAGCCTGGCCGATGATGTGGCCTTGCCGGAGCGGCTGTCCACCGGGATCAACGAACTGGATCGGGCGCTGGGCGGCGGGTTGGTGCCGGGCAGTGTGACGCTGATCGGGGGTGATCCGGGCATCGGCAAATCCACCCTGCTGTTGCAGGCAGCCGGCAAGATGGCGCGGACTGGCGCCAGTGTGGCCTATGTTTCGGGCGAGGAGGCCGCCGATCAGGTGCGGCTGCGGGCGCGGCGGCTGGGGCTGGCAAAGGCGGACGTGGCGCTGGCGGCGGAAACCAATGTGCGCGATATATTGACCACGTTGACCGGGCTGAAAGCGCCGCCGGGGTTGGTGGTGATCGATTCCATCCAGACCATGCATTCGGACACGCTGGAAGGCGCGCCGGGCACGGTTTCACAGGTGCGTGCTTCGGCCCAGGAACTGATCCGCTATGCCAAATTGTCGGGCGCGGCGCTGATATTGGTCGGCCATGTGACGAAGGACGGGCAACTGGCCGGCCCGCGCGTTCTGGAGCACATGGTCGATACCGTGCTCTATTTCGAAGGTGAGCGCAGCCACCAGTATCGCATCCTGCGCGCTGTGAAGAACCGCTTTGGCGGCACCGACGAGATTGGCGTGTTTGCCATGGGCGTTGACGGGCTGGAGGAAGTCGCCAACCCGTCCAGCCTGTTCCTGACCAGCCGGGCCGAAGGCGCCAGCGTGACCGGCGCGGTGGTGTTCCCGGCGCTGGAGGGCACACGGCCGGTGCTGTGCGAGATCCAGGCGCTGGTGGTGCGGGTGCCTTCGGGTGCGACGCCGCGCCGGGCGGTGGTGGGCTGGGATTCGGGCCGGCTGGCGATGTTGCTGGCGGTGCTGGAAGCGCGCTGCGGCTTGGCGTTTGGCGGGCACGAGGTTTATCTCAACGTTGCCGGGGGCTTGCGGATTGCCGATCCGGCCGCCGATCTGGCGGTGGCCTGCGCGCTGGTGTCCGCGCTCACCGATCGGCCCTTGCCGGCCGACGCGGTGGCTTTTGGTGAAGTGGCACTGTCCGGCGAGCTCCGCCCTGCAGGGCTGGCCGGTCTGCGTTTGAAAGAGGCGGCGAAACTGGGCTTTGGCCGCGCCTTCGTGCCGGATGGCACAACGGGCGGCGGGCCGATGCTCGTCAGTGGCTTTCGCACCATGAACGGATTGGTGGATCACCTCGGCCGGCCGGAATAGGCTTTTTCCGCGCTCTCAAATCGGTTAGGCGCTGCTGTATGGATACTCTAACGCAGCTTGCCGGCTTTGACTGGATCGTGGTGCTCATCGTGGGCGGCACAGCGGCCTTTGGCCTGATGCGCGGCTTTATCGCCGAAGTCGCCAGCCTGGTGGCCTGGGTGGCGGGCTTTGTCGCCGTGCGCCTGTTCTACACGCCGGCCCGCGCCATTTTCGAAACCGCCAGCGGCAGTGATCTGATTGCCACCGTGGCGGCGGTGCTTGGCCCGTTCCTGCTGGCCGTGTTGGCGGTCAAGCTGATCGGCAGCTTTCTGTCGAGCAGCGCCAAGGGCAGCGTCATCGGCCCGCTGGACCGTTTGCTCGGCCTGGGTTTTGGCCTGGTGAAGGGCTTTCTGGCGGCCAGCCTGATTTTCCTGCTGATCACGCTCGGCCTGAAGATTGTGCCCGGCGATGACCAGCGCCCCGATTGGCTGGCCAAGGCCAAGACCACGCCCACCCTGGCGTTGGTGGCCAGCGCCATGGTGTCTTATGTTGGCGATGCCTGGAACCAGCAGCAGAAACTGATCAATCCCGAACGCGACCCGCATGCCGGCTTGCCCGGCTTTGGCGGCGATGACGCGAATGAGGGCGGCTATGGCAAGCAGGAGCGCGGCTCCCTCGAACAACTGCTGGACGAACAGGAAAAGACCAGCCCCGGAACGTCCATCTGATGATACGCCTCTACAACACCGCCAGCCGCGCCAAGCAGGCGCTGGTGCCGATCAATCCTGATCGGGTGACAATGTATGTCTGCGGCCCCACTGTTTATGGCCGCGCCCATATCGGCAATTTCCGCCCGGCCGTGGTGTTTGACGTGCTGCAGCGCCTGCTCCGCCAGCATTATGGGCCGGACAAGGTGATTTATGCCCGCAACATCACCGATATCGACGACAAGATCATGGACAAGGCGCGGGCCGAAGGCGTGAGCATCGATACCATCACCACCCGCTATGAAACGCTGTATCTGGAAGATGCCGCCACGCTGGGCGTGGAGCGGCCGGATCTGCACCCGCATGCCACCACCAGCATTCCGGCAATGGTGACGATGATCGAGCTGTTGATCGGCAAGGGCCATGCCTATGTGGGCGAAGGCCATGTGCTGTTCGATGTATCGAGCCATGGTGATTATGGCAGCCTGTCGCGCCGGCCGCTGGACGAGATGATCGCCGGCGCGCGCGTGGAAGTCGCGCCCTACAAGACGAATCCGGCCGATTTCGTGCTGTGGAAGCCGTCGAGCAAGGATCAGGCCGGCTGGCCCAGCCCGTGGGGCCGGGGCCGGCCGGGCTGGCATATCGAATGCTCGGCGATGATCGCCGAAAGCCTGGGCACCACCATCGATATCCACGGCGGCGGCATCGATCTCAGCTTCCCGCACCATGAAAATGAGTGCGCGCAGAGCGCCTGCGCCCATGATGGGGCGCCGCTGGCCAATATCTGGATGCACAACGGCTTCCTGAATTTTGGTGGCGGTGAGAAAATGTCGAAGTCGCTGGGCAATGTGCTGAGCGTGGGCGAACTGATCGAGGCGGGCTGGACGGGCGATGAACTGCGCCTTGGCCTGCTTTCGGCGCACTATCGCCAGCCATTGACATGGGACGATGCGTTGCTCGGCCAGATGCGCGGGCGGCTGGACAAGTGGCTGCGCAAACTGGGTGACGTGCCCAAAGGCGTACGGCCCCCACCGCCTGCGGCCGTGGTGGAGGCGCTGGCCGATGATCTGAATACGCCCGCCGCGCTGGCCGCCATCGCCGGCATCGAGCAGGATCGCGAGGCGCTGCTAGGTGCGCTGGCGTTCCTGGGCCTGCCGTCACTGGGGGCCGAACGCAGCCGCAATGCCGCCGATATGCGCGGTGGCGGCCAAGACCCGGACGCCGCGCGCATCGACGCGCTGGTGGCGGATCGATTGGCGGCGCGCAAAGCCAGGAACTGGGCCGAATCCGATCGCCTGCGCGACGCGTTGACCGCTGAAGGCATCGTGCTGGAGGATGGGCCGGGCGGAACCAACTGGCGGCGGGCCTGAACGGGTACGGGCGGCATTTTCCCGCCTATCCACAACCGGGCTCGGACGGGTAAGAAGCAGACATGTCCGACACGCTCTACAACGCGGCGATCTTGCGCCTGAAACTGGTGGGCGAAACCGCGCATCGGCTGCCGGCACCCGTGGCCAGCGCGACGCGGGTGTCGCCGGTGTGCGGTAGCAAGATCATCGCCGATGTGGTGCCCGCTGCCGATGGCCGCATCGCCGCG
>NZ_JANPML010000121.1:0-4311 GCF_031422795.1 Sandarakinorhabdus sp. | reverse complement strand
GCCGACGCCGCCCATCCCGCCCGCGCCGCCGCCCTGCAGGCCAAAGGCATCGCCGGCACCTGTCGGGGCTGCATCGATGGCAACCGCCGCCGGGGCCTCGGCCGCCTTGGCCGGGGTCGGCGTCGGCTGTTCGACCGGCACCGTCTTGGTTTCGAGCGGCTCGGGCGGTTTTTCTTCCTGCGGCGGCGGCGGTGGCGGTGGTGGCGGCGGCAGCAGCAGCGCCGTGGTCGATGGCGGCGCCTTTTTTTCCTTGCCGATGGTCGCGTTGCTCAGCGTCCAGATGCCATAGGCCAGCCCCACCAGCGCGGCGATGCCGACGCAGATCCACAACCACTTCCGGTTGGGCTCGTTACCGTCATCAAAGGCGAGCGGCTCGGCCATCGCTTATTGGCCGGGCTTGCCGGTGACGAGGCCGACCTTGTTGAGATCGAGCCGGCGCAGCAGGTCGAGCACTTCCATGACCTTTTGGTACTGAACGGTGGAATCGCCCTTCAGCACGATCGGCAATTCGGGATTGATGGCCTTTTCAGTGCGTAACCGCGCCTCCAGATCAGCAATCGACACCGGAAAGGCATCGAGGAAGATCTGCCCCGAATTGTTGATGGTGATCGCCTTGGTCTTGGGCGCGACCAGGCTCGCAGCAGAACCCGCCTTGGGCAGATCGACCTTGATGCCCTGCACGCTGGCCGTGGCCATCAGGATGAAGATGACGAGCAGCACATAGGCCAGATCGAGCATCGGCGTGATGTTGATGTCGTCATAGGCCTTGCGGCCACCACCGGCTTTCATGGGTCAGCGCTCCTATTCGGCTGCAAGGCGGGTGGGCGGGGCAGGGTAGGACCGCTCGGCCTGAACTTCGGCCAGACGGGTCACCAACCGGTCGCAGAACACCCGCATCTCGTCGGCCATCGCGGTGATCTTGGAGTTGAGATAGTTATAACCGAACAGCGACGGGATGGCGGCCGCCAGACCGGCAATCGTCGCCAGCAGGGCCGCGGCGATGCCCGGCGCGATGGCGTTGACGTTGACATCGCCGGCCATCGCCACGCCGCCAAAGGTGTTCATCACGCCCATGACGGTGCCAAGCAGGCCAATGAAGGGCCCGCCCGAAATCGCGATGGTGAGCAGCACCATGGCGGCATCGAGCTTCTGGTTCTCGTCGACCTGCACGGCATCGACCGCCGCCCGCAAGGCCTCTACCGCTTCGCCCGACAACGGCCGATCGCCCAGCCGACGCTGGCGCATCTGCAGTTCGTCGATACCGATTTCATACAGCCTCCCCAGCGGCGCCGATGCGATCAGCTTGCGCTCGCCGTCGGACAGCCCGGGCAGTTCGCTGATATGAACGAGATCCTCTTCCATCGACTGATAGCGCTTCTGGAACGCCTTGTTGGCGCGGTTGGCGCGCGCCAGGTAATTGTTCTTCATCACCATCACGACGATGGCACCAGCCAGCAGCACCATGCACAGCCCGATGATCGCCCAGTCGAGCGCCGGCGTTGCCTTCAGGATGTACAGGATGGTGCCACCTTCACCGCCCTGTTCCTCGTCCTTGCCAAAGGCGAGCAGCTTGCCCTCAGGCCCCTGCGCGGCGACATCGGTAGCCATCAAGGCCGGTGCCCGTGCCACCTTCGACAGCCGGGTTTCGTCAAGACCGCCGGTAAACGGCGCCGTCGCCGATCCGCCGATCGTCAGCGGGCCGGCCATCGCCGGCAATGCGGCGCCGGTGGCCACTTCCTTGCCGCCAACAAACAGGCGCGAGGCCTGTCCGTCCGACGTCACCGCCACATGTACCCACTGCCCCGGCGCAATCGCAGCCGGCGCAGCTGTGCGCGCGCCGGCCGAAACATAGGGCACCCCGGCGGCAAGCCCGACGACAACGCCATCGCGCGCAAACAGCGCCTGATCGGCAGTGCTGGCGGCATCGAGCTTGACCCAGGTCGAGAAGGTGAAACCCGTTGCCGGCGTTGCCAGCGACGGGGTGGCAGCGACTGCCATGCCGGTGCTCGCGGTGAACTTGCCGCCGCGCCCGATGATCGCGCCGTCGTCGCTGCTGGTCGGGCCATTGGCCGCGTTGTTGGCAAACGACGTCTTGTCCTTCGTCGGTGTGCCCGGCGCTTCATCATAGTGCAGAACAAGCGTGTAATCGGCGTCGAAGCTGCCGGCGCTGTTGACGGTGGCCGGCGCGCTTTTGTTGCCGTGATAGACCCAGAGCGCCGTTTTCTCGCCGCCAGCCAGCTTGGGCACATCAACCCAGACATTGGCGACGCCCAGCAGCACATCGAAGCTTTCGATGTGGAAGGTCAGCGGCGTCTTGTTGTCGGCGGCCAGGATGCGCAGGTCGGCACCATTGTCAGCCGATTCGCTGAACGAGAAATTGCCCGAGTGCAGCCGCAGCAGAACCGGTGTCCGCCCGATCGGGCCGGCGACATTGGTGCCCGACGGAGTCGTGTCGACAGTCACCGGCGTGCGGAAGGGCCATTCCTTCTGCCACCAGCCGCTACCGGCCTCGCTGCAACCGACCAGGGTCAGGGACGCGGCCAGAATACCGAAAATTGCCAGGCGCTTCATGGCCGGAACTCCTGTTGGGTCAGCGAAGGTGACATGGTTCAGAATTCCCCCTTGACCGAGAATGTCAGCATGCCGTCGCCGGCGCGGCGGACGACGCCGTCGACCAGCGTCCAGCCATAGGCAAGATTGCCCTTGAGATAGCGCAGCAGTTGGAACCGGGCACCGGCACCAGCGCTGAGCAGCGAAAACTCACTCTGCTGGTCGGGAAGCGGCGAGCGCACCCTGACGAAGCCGCCGTCGACAAAGCCGAACAGCCGCAGTTCATCGACAAAGCGACCAAGGTTCGAGCCGAACGACCGGCTGCGCAGCTCGAAACTGGCGTTGACGCCATCGTCGCCCACGGCTTCCGACTGGAAATAGCCGCGCACCGATGAATTGCCGCCGATACTGAACTGCTCGTTGTTGACCAGTGGCGAATCGGAAAACTGACCGGTCAACCGCACAAAGGCGGAATAGTCGCCGCCGAGCGACCTTGTGTAATCGCCGTCGAAATTGAGATGGACGAAATTGCCGACGGCATTGAACCGCTGGGTCTGCACATCGGTTGCCCGTGAGCCGAAGCCGCGCAGGCCAGCGGTCACCCCGACGGTGAGGTTGAGCGCGCTGTTGGCGCTGACCGATTGCCGGTTATAGCTGATGACCAGCGGCACATAGGAAATCGGGGTCTGGATCAGCCCCGGCGGCGTATCGGGCCCGGTTGGGACCAGGATATCCTGTTTGAAATCCTTCCAGTCGAAACCGAAGGTCAGCGCCTGTTCCACATCGCCCGGCACGCGGTAGATCGCACGCGCGCCCACCGCATAACCGTTGCCCAGCACCTGCGAGCCGCCCAGCGCTGCGACATTGCTTTTCGATGTGTAGCCATACAGCAGCATCGTCCAGCGACTGCCGAGCAGGGGGGCCAAGTAAGAACCCGAAATAACCTCGACCTGATCGCGGTTCTGGGGCGCCACCAGGTACGACGCGGTGATGGTATGACCGGCCTGCCACAGATTGGTGTAGCGCACGCTGCCGGCCAGGCGCAGTGGTTCTGTGCCGTTGTTGTGATCGTTGGTGAGTTCAAGGCTGGCGTGCAACGGCAGCGTGTCGCGGACCCGCAGGTCGATGTCGATGGTGCCGGGGATCTTGCCCGCCTTGATCGACGGCGTGATCTCGCGATCGGGAAAACGGTTGGCAGCTGCCAGCTGTTTCTGGGCGGCGCTGAAATCCGGCACCACGCCCGGTTGCAACGCCGGCACCTGCGCCAGAACCACCGTCGGGGCATGATATTTGGACCCGACAACACGAACCTGGCCAACCACGGCTTCGGTCACCTTGAGCAGCACGATGCCAGCGACAAAGGCCGCATTGGGCTGCGGCGGGATTTCCACGAGGACCGATTCATAGCCCTTGGCCTTGTAGGCCGCCTCCAGCGCCTTGCGCGCCGCCTCGACGTCGGTGGCAGCGCGGCCGGGGCCGGCAAAGGGGTAGACTGCGGCTTCCACGGTCGCTGCGTCGAGCCGGGTAACACCCACGACATCGAACGCCGAAATCTCGAACTGGTCGGGCGCGCTGCGCACCGGCGGTACTTGTGCCTGCGGTGCCTCGACCTGTGGCGCCTGTTCTTGCGCCGAAGCCACGGCCGCGGAAGCGACGGCCACTGCCGCAAGGGCCGGCATCGCTGTCGACAGCATTGCGCCGACAAACGTCGGGCGGCAACAGCGCACGCGGCGCGACATTGGCGGCAAAAGCGTCATAGGA
>NZ_JANPML010000120.1:0-2911 GCF_031422795.1 Sandarakinorhabdus sp. | reverse complement strand
TCTTCGTCGCTGTCGTTCTTGTCCTTCAGCATCACATATTCAAACGTGATGCGCCGGGCGTTGTTGACGCCGGGATAATCGGCGCACGCCCGCAGCAGCTGTTCGATGCCGTATTTCTTGTTGATCGGCACGATCTCGTCGCGGATTTCCTTGGTGACGGCGTGCAGCGAAACGGCGAGATTGACGCCGATTTCCTTGCCGGCGCGCGCCATCATCGGCACCACGCCGCTGGTCGACAGCGTGATGCGGCGCTTGGACAGGCCCAGCCCGTCGCCATCCATGACGATCTGCAGCGCATCGCGCACATTGTCGAAATTATACAGCGGTTCGCCCATGCCCATCATCACGATGTTGGTGAGCATGCGGCCTTCGGATGTGTAGTTGCTGCCCGGATTGTGCGCGCCGGGCACCCACGGCACATCGTCTTCATCCAGATCATCAGCGGCATCGCTGGCGGTGGGCCGGGTGATCGGCACCGGCGCCGCGCCCGGCCATTCGCCCAGCGCATCGCGTGCCAGCATGACCTGGCCAACGATTTCGGCAGCGGTGAGGTTCCTGACCAGCTTCATGGTGCCGGTGTGGCAGAAACGGCAATTGAGCGTGCAGCCGACCTGTGACGATACACACAGCGTGCCGCGCCAGGCATCGGGGATGAACACGCATTCGGCTTCTTCGCCGTCGCCAAAGCGCAGCAGCCATTTCCGAGTGCCATCGTTCGACACTTGCGCCGTCACCACTTCCGGGCGGCCGACGATGAAATGTTCATCCAGCACGGCGCGCGTGTCCTTGGCGATGTTGGCCATCGCCGAAATTTCGGTGACCCCGCGGTGATAAAGCCAGTGCCACATCTGGCTGGCGCGCATGTTCACCTGCTTGGCCGGCAGGCCGATCTCGGCCAGCGCGGCGCGCAGTTGATCCTTGGAAAGGCCGATCAAGGCACGCTTGCCATCGGCACGCGGTGCAGCGGCCTTGCGCGGCAACACCATCGGGTCAGACAGGCCGGGGATCGGCATCACATCAGCCGGCACGATCGGTTCGGCCAGATTGTCGTTGATCGGGGGAGCATCGTTCGTCATCGCGCGGCCATATCGCAAAACCACCGCAGCGTAAAACAGCTTGCGCAGCCGCAGCGGTGCAGCGACACCGGTTGGTAGCTTCAAGGGGAGCATCTGGGGGTATGATGGCGGCGATCCTGTCCAACCGAAATCTGGCTTATGCGACTGCGGCTCTGCTGGCCGTGGTGCTGGTCGCGGTCGCGCGCGGCGGTGGTGGCTTTCCGGCGCTGCCAGTGCTGGTGCAGATTCATCTGGCCAGCATGGTGTTTGTCATGGCGCTCACCGTGCCGATGCTGCTGGCGGCCAAGGGCACGCCGCGCCACCGCCTGCTGGGTCGCATCTGGGCCGGGCTGATGTGGGGCAATGCCATTATCACTCTGTTCTTCAATGCCGGCAGCCGCCAGGCCGGCGGCGTGTTCGTAGGCGATTGGTCCCCCATTCATGCGCTCAGCATTTTCGTGGCGGTGATGGTGCCGGTGGCCGTGATGCGCGCGCGCCGCCACGACCGCGCTGGCCATGAATCGGCCATGCGCGGGCTGGTCATCGGCAG
This sequence comes from Sandarakinorhabdus sp., assembly GCF_031422795.1. Taxonomy (GTDB): domain Bacteria; phylum Pseudomonadota; class Alphaproteobacteria; order Sphingomonadales; family Sphingomonadaceae; genus Sandarakinorhabdus. The sequence goes on along the minus strand of NZ_JANPML010000120.1, from coordinate 1,306 downwards.
CTTGCTGGTCGCGGGCTTCTTCACACTGCCGTTCGGGCGAATGCTGGGCACGTGGCTGATGGGCCACTAGCTTCAGCCCGGCTGGTGCAGTCCCTGCACGCGGGCGCCGGCAGTGCGCAGCCGTTCGGCGCCGGCGCGGCGCATCATCTGGCGCGGGGAATGGAAATGGGCCAGCGGCGTCATGCCCATATAGGCTTTGAATTCGCGGATGAAGTGCGACTGATCGAAATAGCCGCCGTCGAGCAGCGTTGAAAGCGGCTGGTCGAGCCGATCGCCAATTTCGGCCAGCGTGCGCAGAAAACGCTGCCGGCGCAGCAATTGCTTGGGCGAAAAGCCAAAGGCGCGGTGGCACAGCCGGGCCAGCGTGCGCTGGGTCAGCCCCAGATCGGCTGCAAAATGTGGCACGGTGTCGATGCTGTCGCTCACCAGCGCCTGCTGCAGCCGTGCGATCAGCGGGTCGGGCAGCGGCGCGGCGGCGGCCAGTTCGCTGAAGAACGCATCGAACAAGGCGCAGCGGCCGTCCCAATCTGCAGCGCACAGGTTGGCCCACAGCGTGTCGGCGCGCGCGCCGAAAATCTCGGTCAGGTCGCTGATGCGATTGGCGTGGTCGTGGGCGGATCGGTCAACCAATGTGGCCCAGCCCAGCGCCGTGAGGCCCACGCCGACCATGCTGCCCGGCCCAGCGGAACTGACGATGCCGGTGCGATCGGTCGGGCCAAACAGCGCGCCGCGTTGCGGGGTGGGATCGTCAAGACCCGGCCGCGTCACGGCCCATTCGCCGCGCAGGGTGAAACGGATATTGCCCCATTCGGGATGCAGATGATCTTCCAGCGCCACCGGCGTGGTGACGCCGTAGTAAGTGGTGATCAGCGGCCGCAGATGCGCCGCCGGAAGGGCAAATTGCACTGTTGGCAAGACATTGCGCGTCTGATCATCATTTGCTTTGAACATGCTACCCCAACCTCGACCCCTGAATTGCGTGTCGCAATTCAGGGGTCGCGACAAGCGATGGGCCAGGCAGGTTACCGAATTTTCATTTGGCATTCATCATGCCAACGCCGCGCCTCACATCGCGCTGATGCCGCCATCCACATACAGGCCGTGGCCAGTCACCATCTTGGCTTCGTCGCTGGCCAGATAGACAGCGGCCCAGGCGATATCGTCCGGTTCACCCACGGCGCCCAGCGGAATCTGGCGGCCCAGCTTGGCCAGGCCCTCTTCGCGGCCCATGCGGCTGGTGATGCCATCCAGGATCGGCGTGTCGATGAACACCGGGTGGATGCTGTTGCAGGTGATGCGATACTGC
>NZ_JANPML010000119.1:0-8374 GCF_031422795.1 Sandarakinorhabdus sp. | reverse complement strand
AAGCCGAACTGATCGAAGAAGGTCGGATCGGCGATGCCGGTGCCAAAAGCGGCGTGCAGGCGGAAATCGCCGATCGGGGCCACCGCATCAAACCGCACGGTGGTGGCATCGGCAAAGCGGTCGTTCATGTCGTGGCGCACGGCGGCGCCAGCGGCGATGCCGTTGCTGGCGGTCAGACGATATTCGCCGATCAGACTGGTCTGACGGCGGCTCTGGCGCTGGTTTGAGGCGGCCAGTGCATTGGCGTCGCGGCTGGTGAAGCGTTCGGTTTCGACATCGAGTGCGCCGGTCAGGCTGTGGGTGAGGTCGCCGGCCTGCACGCGGCCGGTCGATTGCAGACGGAACAGATCACGTTCGCCATCGCTGCGGTTCTGGAAATTGCCGGCGCGGCGGTTGATGTTGTCAGCCCGCACCCCCATGAAACTGGCGCGGGTGGTCCATTGCCCGTCGAACAGCGCCAGCGCGGCTTCGGCGCGCACGGCGGTCTGGCGGCTGTTGGTTGACAGCGGTTCGTCGCGCGGCACGCCGGTGCCAAAGTTGAAGCCATCAAACCGCACGGTCGAATCCTGGTGACGGCCAACCAGCAGCAGGGTCAATTCCGGCGCGGCCTTCCATTCGATGCGGCCATGGGCGGTGACATTGTCATAGCCGTCCTTGTCTCCGCCGCTGCGTGCAATGTCATAGCCGTCGGTAGACAAGCCGGAGAGTTGCCCGCTGATGCTGATGCTGTCGTCGGCCCAGCCAGCGCCCACGCCGCCGCGCACGGTGCCCAGGCTGCCGCCCTGCACTTCGCCATACAGCATGGTGCCGCGAACGGGTGCCCGGGTGGTGAGGCTGATGACGCCGCCAATGGCCTGGCTGCCCCACAGCGCCGATTGCGGACCACGCAGCACTTCGATGCGTTCGATGCCGTGGCTGAGCAGGGTATCGATGCGGAACTCACCCGATGATGCGGGGTCGTTCATCTCGATGCCGTCGATCAAGGTGATGCTGTGATTGCCTTCGGCACCGCGAATACGGATCTGCGTCTGCGCGCCCAGCGGCCCGGTCTGGGAGACCGAAACGCCCGGCACCAGGGTGAGATAATCCTTCACCAGCGGCAGGCTGAGACCTTCGATCTGCGGCAGGCCGATCTGGCTGATGCTGATCCCGGTTTCGGCCAGGCGGATGGTGCTGCGGCTGGCGGTAACGGTGAAGGGCGCGGCGGTTTCGATGACACGGATGGGCTGATTGGCCGGCGCTGACGCAAGGGTGGCCTGCCCGGCAAGGGCAATAAGGGGAAGCATTGAAGTTATCACGGGGAATCACTTTCATTCGGCGCCGGAGATAGAATCCGGGCGCAGGTTGACGACACGAAGTCGCCACGAACGAAAGGGCGGGCAGGGGCGATAGGCGCCTGCCGTTCCACCGTCTCATGCACCGCTGGACCCGGCAGGCATGGGGCGACACGAACGGCAGGTCTCCTGGCTTGCGGCTCATGGCGCTGGTGCTTCGCCTTCCCGGCCCTCCATCTCTGGATTTCCAGTGGCATGTGAAGCATCAGCTGGCCGCTTACAGTTGCGGGCACAGCGCCGGATTTGGAGGCGAACCTCCGCACCGGCTTCCCTATTCTCCCGCCGGTCAGGGCGGGCACCGTTCAGTGGTCCGGTTACGCCTGTTGCAAACCGCCAGTCAAGCCGCTATGCCGCCGTTTCATTTTCCAGGGCCGGTCGGAACCGGTCCGCAAAGAAGGAAACCATCATGAAGTCCGGCATCCATCCCCAATATCACAGCATCACCGTCAAGATGACCGACGGCTCCACCTACCAGACCCGCACGACCTGGGGGAAGGAAGGGGACACGATGAACCTGGAAATCGATCCGACCAGCCACCCGGCGTGGACCGGCGGCACCGGCCGCATGCTCGATGCCGGCGGCCAGGTGGCGCGCTTCAACAAGCGTTTTGCCAGCTTTGGTCTGGGTGCCAAGAAGGACGCCTGAACTTCAGGCTGATGTGAAAAGGGCGGTCCGTTTGGGCCGCCCTTTTTCGTTTCACAGTTTGATCGTCAGCCCGTCACCATCGCCTTGGCCGTGGCATAATCCGCCTTGCCGTTGGGCGCGCGCGGCACTTTCTTGACAATATGCACCGTCTTTGGCGTCTTGTAGCCGGCCAGATGCAGGCGGACATGGGCGCGTAGGGCTTCGGCATCAACCGGCTCATGGGCTTCGACCACGGCCGTCACGCACTGGCCCCATTTTTCATCCGGCAGGCCGAACACCAGCGCATCGTCGATGGCCGGATGGGTTTTCAGCACCTCTTCCACCTCTTCGGGGAACACCTTTTCGCCGGCGGTGTTTATGCACTGGCTGCCACGGCCGAGCAGGGTGAAACTGCCATCAGCTTCCAGAATCGCCCAGTCGCCGGTGATCGTGTAGCGGGCGTCATTGATGGTGACGAAGGTTGCGGCGCTTTTTGTTTCGTCGCGCCAATAGCCGCGCGGAACCAGGCCGCCGCGCGCCATGCGGCCACGCTCGCCGGGAGCGACTGGCTGATTATTCTCATCGAGCAGCAGCGTCCGTTCGTCGCCAACGAAGAGTGTTGCCGCGCCGGCATTGTCCTTGGTCTGCACTGCGGCGGCAAACGCCAGCGCTTCGGACGATCCAAGCGAATCGACGATCATCATATCGGGGGCATGGCGCAGCAGGCCGGCCTTCACTTCGGGCGACCACATCGTGCCGCTGGAGCTCATCGCTGCAACACTGGCGATGCTGCCATGGCCGGCATCAAGTGCCTTGAGCAAGGGCCGGGCAAACGCATCGCCGACGATCACGGCGCGATCGCAACAATGCTTTGCACACATGTTCACAGCCAGTTCGGCATCAAAATTGTCACCGGGAATGGTGACGAGGGTGCCGCCGCGTGACATCACGCCAAGGGCAGAAAGAAACCCGGTGCCGTGCATCAGTGGCGGCAGTACCAGCGCCCGGTAGCGGGCCATGCCGGCGCGGACGAATTCAAGATAGTCCGGCAAGCTGATGTCTGGCGCCAACCCGACTGATGCACCAATCGCCGCCTGCACATCGCCCTGATTCCACATCACGCCCTTGGGCAAGCCGGTGGTGCCGCCGGTGTAGATGAACAGCATGTCTTCATGGACATGGTCTTGGCGGCCAACGCGCGCGCCGCTGCCGGCAACGGCGTCATAATCCTGCGCAAAATCCGCTGTGACGCCGCCGACCTGCAGAAACAGCTTTACGTTCAGCCGGTGGCGAATGCTGGCGATGAGATCGCGGAACTCGGCATCATAGACCAGCACGGCGGCGTCGCTGTTGTCCAGAATGTAGAACAACTCCTCGCCGGTGTAGCGATAGTTGACGTTGACGTGGACCAGCCGCGCCTTGAAGCCGGCGACCGTGGTTTCAAAATAGGCCGGAGAGTTGCGCATCAGGTGCGCGATGCGGTCACCCGGCACGGCACCGGCGGCGTGGGTGGCCGCCGCGATGGCATCGGTGTGGGAATCGAAATCCGCCCAGGAGGTCATGCAGTCGTCGTGAATGGTCGCCGGCGCCGCCGGATCAACAGCCGACATCAAATTGCTGAAGATCTGTCCGTAACTCAGGCCCATGGTTCCGCGCCTCCCCAGCCGCCACGCTAGGAGAGAAGCACAGCCGGCTCCAGTACGCAAATTGACGAGTTATGCTGGCTCAGGTGTCCGGCTGCAGCAGCTTGTGCAGGTGGACGACGACATATTTCATCGTCGCATCATCCACCGTGCGTTGAGCGGCAGAGCGCCAGGCGGTTTCGGCGGATTTGAAATCAGGGAAGATCCCGACAACGTCGAGATTGGCCGGGTCGACGAAATCGACGCCCTGCGGATCGGCCACGCGGCCACCAACGACGAGATGCAATTTGCTCATGCGCGGCGTCTAACCGCAGAAGCCGTCAGGCGCTAGTGGCGTCCTGCGCATACTCGGCCTGCAGCTGCTGCATTGTTGCGGCAAACCAGCTTTCGAATTCCGGCCCGGCCCAGGCCCGGTGATTGCCCGCGCGATAGCATTCGGCATTGCGCATGTAGAATTCGGCGTTGATGCGGTTGGGCAGGCGGTTGTTGCGGGTGGCTATCACCCTGGCCGGGCTGCCGACGACGATGCTGTTTTCCGGCGCCTCGAAACGGTCCTTCAGATAGGCATGCTGGCCGACGATGGAGCCGCTGCCCACCACCGCGCCGTTATACACCGTGGCATTTATGCCGATCAGGCAGTGATCGCCAACCTGGCAGCCGTGCAGCGTCACATGGTGCGTCACGCTGGTATAGGCGCCAACAATCGTGGGCTTGCCCGGATCGGTGTGGATCATCACGAAATCCTGCACATTCGCGCCTTCGTGGATTTCGACATGCGCGGTTTCGGCGCGGATCACCGCATTGCACCAGATGCTGGCGCGCGGGCCGATAGAGACATGGCCGTAAATCTGGGCCGATGGGTGGACGAACGCCGTGGGATGAATGTCGATCTGGCTGGTCATGTCATCCCCGATTGTCGTCTCTATTTGCTGTTCACCGCTAGGTGTTTCTTGTTGACGCTCTTCACCTTGCGGCGACGCTTTTCGCGTTGGCGCTCTTCATGAAGGCGACCAGCGCATCAAAGCCGTTCTTGGTGATGTAACTTGCAAAATCCGCTTCCTGGGTGAGCGACAGGTTGACGCCCGCCACCACCAGATTGTTGACCATGAGCTTTCCGCCCGCCGATTTCACCTGCCAGATTGTATCAATGGGCTGGGCGCTGGGGCGGGTGACGCGGGTATAGACTTCGGTAAAAGCGCCGCGCCCCAATGTGCGCTGCACCTGCACCCGCGCATCGGCATAATCATACAGCCGATCAGCATAGGCATTGAGCACGAATTCGGGAAAGGCGGCGCGATAGGCTTCGAGTTGGGCCGGGGTCAACGTTGCCTTCTGGCGGCGGATCAGCCGCATGCCGATATCATCCAGCGCGACATTCTGGGTGAGCATGGTGCGGAACTTTGCCCGCGCTGCCTGCTTGCCCAACGATTTGTCGCGCAGCACGGCAAAACCGTCGTTCACCAGTTTTTCAACGAACGGCCGCGCCGTCGGGTCGCCGGGGCTGGCGGCGGTGGCAGTGCCAACCTGGGCCGCGGCGGGAAGGGCGGGAAGACCAGCAGCCAGCGCGGCCGCAATCAGAAGGGCGTGTTTCATGGAGCGTCTTTGGCAGGGCAATACTGAACCGCAGATCAACGACTCGTCAGCCGCCGGGCCAGTGCGCCCAGGCTGCGCTTTTCGGCGCTGCTGGTCGGGAACAGCAGGGCCAGCGCGGCGCCGGCGGCAATACCGGCCAGGATGGCAATCACCGGATTGTCCTTCACCAGTTCGCGGGCATCGTCCACATGGTCGCTGCCGACTGCCGCTGCACTGAGCGCGCTATCGTCATAATCGCTATAGTCATCCTGATCATGGCCCAGGTCGATTTCGGCCTTGCTGATGCGGTTGCCGGCAAACAGCGCCAGGCCGACAGCGGCCACGGCGGCGCCGGTTGCCACCGGGTGCGCCTTCACCACATTGCTGGCATCGCGGGCCAGATCGGTGCCGCGTGCCCTCACCACGGTCAGCGCTTCGTCAACCATCCGGCGCGGCGTCAACCGATCGGCCAGGCCATTGACTTCGTCAATCAGCGAGGCGCCGGCATCATCGGCAGCGCGGGCCAGATCTTCGATGGTGGCGGTCTCGGTCATTGGCGTGGTTCCTTAGGCTTAGGTGCCTTGCGCGGCCGGGGGGCGGCAAAGCGATCAATCTGTGCCTGCAATGTGGCCATCGAACGGCGCGGTGCAAGGTCTATGGCGGCAAGGCGCGACAGGCTGTGCCGTGCGAGCGCCCACGCTGTGACAATTCCCGCCACCGCGACAATCACACAAGCGGCCACGGGCCCGACAAATTGCGCCAGACCCAGCACCGCTGCGACCAGCAGCAGGGTGAGCGCGGTGAACAGCAAGCCCGATGCCAGCAGCAGCAGCAGCAGCGGCGTGCGCAGGCCGCCAGCGTTGGCCCGCAGTTCCGCCGCCGTGAGCCGCGACAGATTCTGCATCAGCAGCAGGAAACCGCCCACCAGATGCCGCACCTGGGCTGCAAGGCCGCCGCCGATCAATCCCGCGCTGCCTTCAGCATGCGGCCGGCCAGAAAGCCGATGGCAATGGCGATTCCGACGGCAGCAGCGGGCTGGGCGCGCACCAGTTCGCGGCCGTCTTCCACCAGTTCTTCCACCGATTTTTGTTCCAGCGCATCAGCGATGCTGTTGATGCTGCCGGCATAATCGCCAACCACTCGGGTGACAGGGGCGGCATTTGCACCCAGCGCATCGGTAAGCAGGCCAGACAGAGAGGTAAGGCCGCGCACCTGGCCAACCATGCTGTCGCGCGCGTCTTCCACCATGGCGATCAGCCGGCCGCGAAAGAAATCCAGCAGATTATCCAGGGTATTGCTGCCCGGCACGGCGACACCATCGCTGGTGTCGTCATCATTCCAGTCGCTGGCATCGATCGGCAGCTGGTCAGTCATCGTGCAATCCACATCAGGTCATGCTTGCCGGCAACGGCTCACGTCTCTATCTGGCGGAGCCATCGCCGCTGTGCAAGCGGGCAGCACCAACAATGCCATAGGGAAATACACCCAATGACCGCGATCATCGACATTCACGCCCGCGAAATCCTTGATAGCCGGGGCAATCCCACCGTGGAAGTCGATGTTGTGCTGGAAGACGGCAGCACCGGCCGCGCTGCCGTGCCGTCGGGTGCTTCCACAGGCGCACACGAAGCGGTGGAACTGCGCGATGGCGATAAAAGCCGCTATCTGGGCAAGGGCGTGCTGAAGGCCGTCGCGGCGGTAAATGGCGAGATTTACGACGCGCTGGCCGGCATGGAAGGCGAAGAGCAGGGCGCGGTTGACGCTGCCATGATCGAACTCGATGGCACCGCCAACAAGAGCCGGCTTGGTGCCAACGCCATCCTGGGTGTTTCCCTCGCCGTTGCCAAGGCTGCCGCCGATTCGCGCGGGCTGCCACTGCACCGCTATGTTGGCGGCGTTTCGGCCCGCCTGCTGCCGGTGCCGATGATGAACATCATCAATGGCGGCGCCCATGCCGATAACCCAATCGACGTGCAGGAATTCATGGTGATGCCGGTGGGTGCCAGCAGCATCGCCGAAGCCGTGCGCTGGGGTGCGGAGATTTTCCACACACTGAAAGCCGAATTGAAGGCGCAGGGCCACAACACGGCGGTGGGCGATGAAGGCGGCTTTGCGCCGAACCTGAATGGCACGCGTGCCGCGCTCGATTTCGTCATGGCCGCGGTTGAAAAGGCTGGGTTCAAGCCCGGCGAGAATGTGATGCTGGCACTGGATGCCGCCGCCACCGAATTCTTCAAGGATGGCCAGTATCACCTGCACGGCGAAGGGCTGACGCTCAGCCCGGCGGCGATGGCCGAATATTGGGCCGCGCTGTGTGCCGATTATCCGATCCTTTCGATCGAAGACGGCATGAGCGAAGATGATATGGCTGGCTGGAAGATCCACACCGATACGCTGGGCGACCGCGTGCAACTGGTTGGCGATGATCTGTTCGTCACCAATCCGGCGCGTCTGGGCCAGGGCATCAAGGATGGCCTTGCCAACGCGCTGCTGGTCAAGGTCAACCAGATCGGCACGCTCACCGAAACGCTGGCCGCCGTCGAACTGGCGCACCGCAATCGCTATCGCAGCGTGATGTCGCACCGGTCGGGCGAAACCGAAGACGCCACCATCGCCGATCTCGCCGTGGCCTGTGGCTGCGGCCAGATCAAGACCGGCAGCCTTGCCCGGTCTGACCGGCTCGCCAAGTACAACCAGCTGATCCGCATCGAGGAAGAATTGGGCTCGGATGCGGTGTACGCGGGCCTGTCCGTGCTGCGCTGAGGTTGCCCCGCAGCGCCCGCCCCTCTATCCAGAGGGTCGTGCGCCGTTTCCTGCTGCTTTTGTGTGTTTTGTGGGCAGCCGCTCCGGTGTGGGCGGCGCGTATCGTCGCGCTTGAAAGCCAGCCGGGCCGGGTGATCATTACAGCTGATGGCCCACTGCCGGCGGCGCAGGCCTTTGCGCTTTCCAGCCCGTTCCGCCTGGTGGTGGATTTCGTCGGGGTTGTCGAACCGGGCCTTTCAGCGCCGGGTGCCAACAATGTTGCCAATCTGCGGGCCGCGATGTTTGCGCCGGGCACCGCCCGCCTGGTCATCGATCTGAAAGCGCCGGTCATCATCCGGGAGGCGCGGGCGCAGGGCAATCAGGTCACCCTGGTTCTGGAACGCGCGCCGCCCGACGTGTTTGGCGCCGTTGTGGCGCGGGGTCGCCGGCCGCTGCCA
>NZ_JANPML010000118.1:0-7094 GCF_031422795.1 Sandarakinorhabdus sp. | reverse complement strand
CCGTTGAGCTGTTGGCGCTGAACCGCTGGTGTTGAACCATCCATCCTTGTTCATGCACGGTTAGGCGTGTTGCTTGCATAGACCACACGGGCTCATCAGCAACCGCATCGCAACCAGAAAGACAGACATGACGTCAAAGATCTCCCGCACCCTGATCCCCGTCGCCGTTCTGGCCACCGGCATCGCCGCTATTGCCTTCGCGCAGGCGCCGGCGTCGCAGCCGGCGCAGAACGCAGTCGCACCGGCCGTTGCCATCATGCCGCCCGGCGGCGCCCCGCGCAGCTTTGCCGATCTGACAGCGCGCCTCGCCCCGGCCGTGGTCAATGTTTCGACCACGCAGAAGGTGGAAATCGGCCGGATGCGCCGCGGCCCTGGTGGTCCCGGCGGCCAGGCCCAACCTGGCAACCCGCTGGAAGAATTCTTCCGCCGCTTTCAGGAACAGCAGGACGGCGGTGAGCCTGTCACCCGCGAGGCCACCAGCCTTGGTTCCGGGTTCATCATTGCCGCTGATGGCTATATCGTCACCAACAACCACGTGATTTCGGCTGGCGAAGGCCGCGACAAGCCGGTGGAATCGATCACCGTCACCCTTTCTGATCGCCGTGAATATACCGCGCGCGTGGTCGGCCGCGATCCGCTCACCGATCTGGCCGTGCTCAAGATCGAAGCCACTGGCCTGCCCTTCGTGCAGTTCGGCAACAGCGAGCAGACGCGCGTTGGCGATTGGTCGATTGCCATCGGCAACCCGTTTGGCCTGGGCGGCACGGTGACGGCCGGCATCATTTCGGCCCTGCACCGCGACATCGGTTCGGGCCAGTATGATCGCTATATCCAGACCGATGCCAGCATCAACCAGGGCAACAGCGGCGGGCCGCTGTTCGATCTCAACGGCAATGTGATCGGCGTCAACACGGCGATCTTCTCGCCCACCGGCGGCAATGTCGGCCTGGGCTTTTCGATCCCGGCCGAACTGGCCAAGCCGGTGGTTGATCAGCTGAAGGCCACTGGTGCCGTCAAGCGCGGCTATCTGGGTGTTGCCATCCAGCGCATGTCGACTGACATCGCCGCCGGCCTGGGCCTGCCCAAGGACAAGGGCGAGATTGTTGCCAGCGTCGAACCGGGCGGCCCGGCAGCGCGCGCCGGCGTGCGCCAGGGCGATGTGATCCTGACCGTGGGCGGCCGCGAAGTGAATTACGACAACAGCCTTTCGTACATCGTTGCCACCACGCCAATTGGCACCACCATCCCGCTCGAGCTGATGCGTGAAGGCAAGCGCCTGAAGGTGAACGCCATCATCGCGCAGCGTCCATCCGAAGCCGTGGTGGCGCAGCGCGCCGGCATGCCGGCAGACGACGAACCGGCCGCCGAAGACAACAGCAAGGCGCCCGGCATCGAAGCCGCCAAGGCCAGCCTGGGCATCACCTTGCAGCCGCTGTCGCCTGTGCTGCGCCAGCAGCTGAAGCTGGATGAAAAGGTGCAGGGCGTAGTGATTGCCGGCATCAGCCCGTCGTCGGACGCAGCCACCAAGGGCCTGCAGCGCGGCGACGTTATCCTGAAGATCGGCCAGAAGCCGGTGACGACGCCAGCCGAAGCCGCAGCGGCGGTGGAAGTCGAGCGCAAGGCCGGCAAGGACACGGTGCTGATGCTGGTGCAGCGCGGCAACACGCCGGGCCGTTATACCGGTGTGAAGCTGATCCCGGCGAAATAAGCGCGGGCGTTTCGAATGAACGAGGGGAGCGGGCAACCGCTCCCCTTTTTCGTTACAGCGCCCGTTCGTACAGCCGGTAGGTGCGGGTCACATGGCTATCGATGGCATCGGCGATGGAACGCATCGGGCCGTTGTCATCCAGCACCCAGCCCAGCTCACCTTCGCTGGCGCCGAACTCGGCAACGGCGACGCGGCGGATATATTCGATCATCTGGAATGCCATCAGCGATGCGGCGCGGTGGCCTTGAAACGATTTCCTGATTCCCATCAGCGGCACGCGCATACGCTTCACCTTGGGCGCGCGTAGCCGCCACAGCAGTTTGGCCCAACCAAACGGGAACAGATTGCCGTTCAGATCGCGGGTCAGCTCGTTGATGTCGGGCAGGGTGATCATGAAGCCAACCGGCACGCCTTCATATTCGGCCACGCGCACCAGGCCTTCGAAGATGATCGGTTTCAGCTTCTTGCCGACATAGACGATTTCGGCCGAGGTGAGCGGCACGAAGCCCCAATTATCGGACCAGGCATCGTTGAGGATATCGAGGATCAGCGCGGCTTCCTGATCAAACTTGCTCTTGTCCACCGGGCGCGTCACCAGCTTGGGGTTGCGTTCGCTAAAGGCCACGATGCGCTGCACCATTTCTGGCAGGGGCGCCGCAATCGGCAGTGACCAGGCGTGCAGATCCTTGACGCCCTTATAGCCGCGCGCGGCGACCATGGCTGCATAATATGGCCGGTGGTGCCCCATCATCACGGTCGGCGGGCCTTCAAAGCCCTGCACCAGCAGGCCCGGCTCGTCCCACACGGAGAGGCTGAACGGGCCGAGCGCGCGGGTCATGCCCTTGGCCTTCAGCCATTGTTCGGCCACGCCGAACAGCGCATCGGCGACGGCAGCATCATCGATGCACTCAAACATGCCCCAATGGCCTGTCCCCGGCCCGCCGCCCGGCGCTGCGGGGGCAATAACCAGCTCATCAACCTGAGCGGAGATGCGGCCAACGACCTTGCCATCCTTCAGCGCCAGCCAGAAGGCGGCTTCGGCATGGCCGAACCATGGATTGGTCTTGATGCCGCCAATCAGGCCGAGCATTTCGGATTTCAGCGGCGGCACCCAGTGCGGATCGCTGGCATAAAGCGTCCAGACCAGATCGACGAAGGCCTTGCGGTCGGCCGCGTTTTCAACGCGCTTCAGGGTGATAATGCTCATCGTTGGCGGTGATAGGCGGCAATCAAGGCAAATTTGCGAAAGCCTATTCTTCGGTGCGGATCAGCACGGCTTCACCGATCAGCAGGAACAACAGGAACGGCGCCCAGGCGGCCATCAGCGGCGGCACTGTGCCGAAATTGCCCATCGCCAGCATGAAATTGTCGGCCACGAAAAAGGCGAAGCCCAGCGCCATGCCGATCACGGCGCGCACGAACAACTTGCCGGATCGCGCCAGGCCAAAGGCCGCGACCGCCCCCAGCAGCGGCATCAGCACAGCCGACAACGGCCCGCTGATCTTGTGCCAGGCTGCCGCTTCCAGCACGTCGGTGGGCTTGCCGGCGGCGCGCTGTTCGCCGATCTGCGGCCACAAATCCCACAGCGGCACGAAATTGGGGTTGATGCTGGTGGTGGTGAACTGGCGCGGCACCACTTCGGTGACGAAATCGAGGGCAGCGCGCGTTTCCAGCCCGCCACTGGCCACATCGAACAGCCGCACATCGACCAGCCGCCAGCCGCCGGCGATCGGCGTGGCACTGGCCGCCATCACCACCTGCATCAGGCTGTTGTCGCGCCGATCATAGATGGTCACCCCGGTCAGCCGCGTGGCAGCGTCGCGGCCCGCCACGGCATCGGCGTGGAACAGATCATCGCCGCCGCGCACCCAGCTTTGCGTGGATTTCACCGCTGTGGCGGGCAGCTTGCGATAATCCTGTTCCTGCCAGGCCTTCAACGAGGCGCTGGCGCGGGTGGCGATGCGTTCGTTCCACAGGAAGTTCGCCGCTGCCACGCCCAACGCCGCGACCAGCAGCGGTGCCAAAATATGGTGCGCGGAAAGGCCGGCCCCCTTGAAGATCACCACCTCGCTGTTCTGGTTCAGCGTTGCCAGCGTCACCAATGTTGCCAGCAGCACCGAGAACGGCAGGAACAGCTGCACGATCTGCGGCGTGCGCAACGACACATAGACCCACAGATCGGATTCGGTGTTGCCGGCCGCCGCCAGCACCTTGCCGGATTCCGACAGCAGATCGAGCGATTGCAGGATCACGGTCAGCCCGATGATGAAGGCCGCGACGCGCACCAGGAACATGCGCGCGGTGTACCAGGCGATGGTTTTCGAGGGGAAAAGTGCCATCTGGGCTTACCCGGCCGACAGCACGTCGTCGGCCCAGTTCTGGCGCCGCACCAGCTTGCCAGCCAGGCCCGAAACAAAGCTGGTGATCTTGCCGAACCAGCGATCAAGCGCGCCGATGGGCTGGCCGCCCGGCCGTTCCAGCACGCGGAACAGCCACAGCGCCAGGCCAAGGAACAAGGCAAAGGGCACCCACTGCGCCAGCACCGGATCAACCCGGCCCAGCGTGCCCATGCGTTCGCCATATTCGGTCAACTTGTGGAAGGTGACGAGCGCGATGATCGACAGGAACACGCCCAGCGCCGAGGTCGAGCGTTTCGGCGGCACCGCCATCGGGACAGCCAGGAAAGGCAGCAGGAACATGATCACGCATTGCACGATGCGGCGGTTGAAACTGGCTGAGGCGCTGCGCTGTTCCGTCTCGTCGGTGGCGGTGAACATGGTGTGCACCAGTTCCGGCAGCGTGGCTTCCAGATTGCCTTCGCCGCGTTTGCGGAAAGCGGCCAGTTCCGGCAGCCGGATCGGCAGATCATGCTGGGCAAAGCCGAGCACGCGCGGCGTGGCATCGGCCTGCGGGCTGTGCACCAACGTGCCGTCGTGCAGCCGCAGCAGGATGAATTCGGGATCATCAGTGGCCAGGAAGGTGCCGCGCGCCGCGGTGGCGGCGACGATCTGGCCGTCCTTCCCTGCCGCCCGCACGAACAGGCCGCGCAGATCAGCGCCCTGGTTGCGCGATTCTTCGACCCGCAAGGTCAGCCCGCCGCCCAGATCGGCAAATTCGCCGACCTTGATCGATGCGCCCAGCGCGCCGGAGCGCAATTCGAAGCGCAGATTTTCATAGGCATAGCGCGTGACCGGCTGCAGCCAGCCGACGATGCCGAAATTGACCACGGCGAACACGCAGGCAAACAGGAAGGGCACCCGCAGCAGCCGTTTGTACGACACGCCAACCGCCAGCAGCGTATCGAGTTCGGAGGACGTGGCGAGCCGGCGGAAAGCCAGCAAGATGCCCAGCATCACGCCGATCGGGATCCCCAGCGACAGATATTCCGGCAGCAGATTGCCCAGCATGCGCCAGACAACCGAAACAGGCCCGCCTTCGTTGATGACGAAATCGAACAGCCGCAGCATGCGATCGAGCACGAGCAGCATGGCAGCCACCACCAACGTGCCAAACAAGGGCACGATGATCAGGCCGAACAGATAGCGATCGATGCGCTTGATCACGCCGCAGCTATTTCCCTCACCGGACGCGACGGCGACCAGGCAGCTCACCTATAGTCGCCCAGCCTGTCTGCGTCATGGAGGAAATCAGGCCGCTTCGTGCAGGGCCAGATTGGCCATCTGGGCCGCCTGATCGAACTTGCCCAGCACGATATCGATCTGCTCATCCGAATGCAGCGCGCAGATGGAGCAGCGCAGCAGGAACACGCCGGCGGGGGTGGCCGGCGGCCGGCTCATGTTCACATAAACACCCAGCTCGATCAGGGTGGACCACATCAGCGCGGTGGTTTCCTGATCCGGCATCAGCACCGAGACAATGGCGCTTTCCGGTGTATCGGTGGCCAGTTTGAAGCCGCGCCCCTTCAGGCCGCCGTGAAGACGCCGGGTCGCTTCCCACAGCCGGGCGCGCTTGTCGTGCGCGGTCATCAGCTTGCGGATCGAGGTGGCGGCGCTGGCCACCACGGCCGGCGGCAGCGAGGCGGTGAAGGTGTAGGGCCGGCAGACTAGGCGCAAAATCTCGAACTTGGGGTGATTCGACACGCAGAAACCGCCAACCGTGCCGATCGATTTCGAAAAGGTGCCGACGACGAAATCCACATCGTCCGCCACGCCCTGTTCTTCATAGACGCCGCGGCCATGTTCGCCGAAAAAGCCCATGCCGTGGGCTTCATCAACCAGCACCATGCAGCCATGCGCCTTGGCGATCGCCACCAGTTCCGGCAGCGGCGCGACGTCGCCCAGCATCGAATAGACGCCTTCCAGCACGACCAGCTTGCCCGCGTCGGCCGGCAGGCGCTTTAGCCGCTTTTCCAGATCGGCCGCATCGTTGTGGCGGAAACGCACGATATCGGCGTTCGACATCTTGCAGCCATCATAGATGGATGCGTGGCTGTCGGCATCGAGGATGATGAAGTCACCCTTGCCGGCCAGCGTCGACACCATGCCGAGATTGGCCTGATAACCGGTGGAGAACACCATGGCGTGGGACATGCCATAGAAATCCTTCAGCGCATCCTCGCAGGCGGCGTGGGTCTGATAGGTGCCGTTCAGCACCCGGCTGCCCGTGGTGCCGGCACCAAATTCACGCAGCGCATCCTGGCCGGCGGTGATCACATCGGCATCAAACGTCATGCCCATATAGTTATAGGTGCCGAGCAGGATGGTATGCTTGCCCTTGATGATGGCTTCGGTGGGAGACAGAACCTTGTCCATCACGATGCCGAACGGATCGCGGATGCCGGTGGAAAGCAGGCCGGCGTGTTCGGCGATCAGCGGATCATATTTGGCCAGCAGGTCGAGGACAGGGGGGTTTGGCATTTTGCTCAGCCCTTCTTTGCCACCAGACCGGCCACGGCATCGGCAACCTGGCCGATGGTTTCCAGATCGGGCAGCATGTTCAAGGGGATCATGATATCCCATTCGTCTTCCATGCTGGCCACAAGGCCCATCACGGTAAGGCTATCCATTTCCATATCGCCGGCAAAGCTGGTGGCTTCGGTCAGCGGCGCCTTCTTCAGGTTCAGCGGCTCGATCAGTTCGAGAATGCGGGCGTAAACAGTGTCGCGATCTGGGGCACGGTCGGTCATGGTTGTTCCAATTAAGGGATGCTTGTGCCCTTTGCCCTGACATCATGGCCAAATTGCGGAGCCCCGGCTTTGGTGCCAGTATGTGACACATGGATGACATCACCGACACGGACACCGACTCGTGCAGGGGCACGGGCACGGGCATCTAAGCGTCGCAAGAGAGCATGGCGGCCAAGCGCCGCGGCCACGACCCGAATCCCAGTCATGCCATTGCCATCCACCTGATCCGCACCATGCAGC
>NZ_JANPML010000117.1:0-1525 GCF_031422795.1 Sandarakinorhabdus sp. | reverse complement strand
GATCCCCGGCGCTTCGGCGTTTTCGCTGCGTGAAGATGTCCGCTCGCCAGTCGATGGCAAGCCGGTTGGCGTCGTGATGAATGCGACGACGCAGAATGTTTCCGAGGCAGTCGATGCTGCGCGCAAGGGCTTCAAAGTTTGGTCCAAAATGCCGGTCGAAACCCGCTCGAAAATGCTCGAAAAGGCCGGAGACCTGCTTGAAAAGAACCGCGATCATTTCCTCGCCCTTCTGTCGCGCGAAGCTGGCAAGACATTGGATGACGGCGTATCGGAAATTCGAGAAGCGGTCGATTTCTGCCGCTTCTATGCCCGCGAAGCTGTCAAATCATTCGGCGAACCAATCGCGCTACCGGGACCGACCGGCGAGGACAACCGCCTCGCCCATCGCGGTCGCGGCGTGTTTGTCTGCATTTCGCCGTGGAACTTCCCGTTGGCAATTTTCGCCGGTCAGGTTGTCGCCGCGCTTGCTGCGGGCAATGCAGTGCTCGCCAAACCGGCCGAACAGACGCCGCTGGTGGCGCAGGAGATGGTGAAAATCCTGCATGAGGCTGGCGTTCCCAAGGATGCGCTGCTGTTCGTGCCGGGCGATGGCCGCGTCGGCGCGGCGCTGACGTCGCACCCTAAGATCGACGGCGTCTGCTTCACCGGTTCGACCGAAACCGCTTGGGCGATCAACCGCACGCTCGCCGCCAAGAACGGCCCGATCGTGCCGCTGATTGCCGAAACCGGCGGCATGAACGCGATGATCGTTGTCGCCACCGCCCTGCCGGAACAGGTGGCGGACGATGTCGTCTCCTCCGCCTTCCGCTCCGCCGGTCAGCGCTGCTCGGCGCTGCGGCTCTTGTTTGTGCAGGAAGATGTGGCTGAGCGCATGCTTGACATGATCGAGGGCGCGGCGCGCGAGTTGAAGATGGGCGATCCGATGCATCTGCACACTGACATCGGCCCGGTGATCGACGCCGACCAGCTCGCAATGCTCAACGGCCACATCGCAACCATGCGCAAGAGCCAGAAGGTGCGCTTTGCCGCCAAGGCGCCGGAAGGCGGCCTGTTCTTCGGCCCGCATATCGTTGAAATGACCAAGGCCGATGCGCTGGAGCGCGAAATCTTCGGCCCGGTGCTGCATGTCGTGCGCTACAAGGCAGGCGGCCTCGACAAGGTGCTCGACCAGATCGAAGCCACCGGCTTCGGCCTGACGCTGGGCATCCACACCCGCATCGAGGACACGGTCAGGAAAGTCACCGAACGCCTCGACACCGGCAACATCTACGTCAACCGCAACATGATCGGCGCCGTCGTCGGCACCCAGCCCTTCGGCGGTTCGGGGCTATCGGGCACCGGCTTCAAGGCCGGCGGCCCGCACTATCTGCTCAGGTTCGCGCTGGAGCAGGTGGTGAGCGTCAACACGGCGGCGGCGGGGGGGAATGCGAGTTTGATTGCGATGGGGGAGTGAGGGGTCAGGCGGCCTGCGGCTCATGTATCAATGGCAGCAAATGCGCCTCGCTGACGGCGGCGAAGGCGTAGG
>NZ_JANPML010000116.1:0-23191 GCF_031422795.1 Sandarakinorhabdus sp. | reverse complement strand
CAGAATGTGGATTTCGCCCAGCACCACGCGCCCCACCGTGCCCTTGTGGGCCAGCCATTCGGCCGTATCGCAGGCCGTGAAGCCCAGGCCTTCGGTGGCGCCATAATATTCGTGGATGATCGGCCCCCACCATTCGATCATCGCCTCCTTCACCGGGATCGGGCAGGGGGCGGCCGCATGCACAACGGCTTCCAGCGAGCTGAGGTCGTACTGGCGGCGCACGTCTTCTGGCAGCTTCAACATGCGGGAAAACATGGTCGGCACCAGCTGGCTGTGGGTAACGCGATAGCGTTCGATCAGCTGAAGATAGGTTTCCGGGTTGAAGCTCTCCATGATCACGGCGGTGCCGCCCGCCATGATGGCCAGCGACACGGCGGCCTGTGGTGCCGAGTGATAGAGCGGCGCCGGTGACAGATAGATCATCTGGTCGCGGCAGAGCCACAGCTGGCTCAGGAAACCATAGAGCGGCAGTGGCTCATCGGGTTTCACCTCCGGCAACGGTCGCAAAATGCCTTTCGGCCGGCCGGTGGTGCCAGAGGAATAGAGCATGGCGACGCCCAGCCATTCATCGGCGATCGGCGTGTCGGGCATGTTGGCGACCGCGGCGGCGAGCGACATCACGCGATCGCCATCGCTGGCGTCCCCCTCGCCATCCACCACCAGGCACAACGCTACGCCCGGCGCCAGCGCCATGGCCGCGCGCGCCACCTCCAGCTTGGCCTGCGAGGTGATCAGGATCCTGGAACGGCTATTCTGCAGGATATAGGCCAGCTCATCGACGCCCAGATAGGAGTTGGTCGGCGTGAAATAGAGCCCGGCGCGTGCGCCAGCTCCGCAGCATTCGACATAATTGATGTTGTTTTCCATGTAGATGGCATAGTGATCGCAGCGGTTCAGGCCCTGCTGCCGAAAGAAATGCGCCAGGCGGTTGGTGCGCTGTTCGAGCTCGCCAAAGCTGATCGTTTCACCCGAACCCGCCATGATGACGGCAATCCGGTTAGGATCAGTGTGCGCAAATTTGCCTGGTATCATGATGTTCCCCCGATCACTGTGACCGAAGGGTCATCGGCTACCATCCTATTGTCAAGCAAGGTCGGGGCCGGATCGTAGCCGTGTTTTGCGTTTTCTTTTTCAGCGATCCGCCGGCAAAGGTTTACGTGGCCAGCCCCGCTTGCTATCGGGCCCCTTCCAGTGCGCGGAGCGGTGGCCGAGTGGTCGAAGGCGCACGCCTGGAAAGTGTGTATGGGTCAAAAGCTCATCGAGGGTTCGAATCCCTCCCGCTCCGCCAATCTACGCAAGGGTGCGACGTGGTAGCCGGTGGCCGCCGTTGGTGTGCCAATCATTACCGTCTCTGAGGTGCCCCTATGTCTAATTCTTGCTTGCCGACTCATGGTCGGGTCGACTGCGTACTGTGTCACCGAGGTCAGGCTGCAAGTTTTGACCGCACTGCCACTGTCGAAGGCGAATGGAGGATTACCGCCAACCCGCTTGCATGGGGCAGTCCGTTCCCCGAAATCGTGGTCTTGGGTTTTTCGAAAGGTCCAGCCCAAGCAGGGTCACTCGCCTCGACGCCGCATGAAGCTATTGCGTTCAAGGGGGGACGGCTCGCGCTTGGCAAGATACTCGTCCATGTTGGTCTGCTTCCGCCCGAATCTGATATCTCTCTGAAACAGACTGTCGATCGCATAATCGCTGACAAGGTCGGTCGGTTTCACTTCGGCTCTTTGATCCGTTGCACAGTGGAACAGAAGATCCGTGGCGCATGGACTGGCACGGGCGGCGGGATGCTAGATAAGTTTGTCGGGTCGTCATTTGGAGCAGAAGTCGCGAGTCGGTGCGCGGCAACTTTTCTGGGAAATCTGCCGCAATCGACAAAAATTGTGCTGATGCTTGGGATGGGCGCAGGGGGCAACTACATTACCGCTGCGAGAAAGCTGTTTGCTGGCGCACGGCCAGGCAAGTGGGCAACCGTCAACGAGGTTTCTTACAGCGACGGCGGGGTCACTGTCGTGCATGTGGAACACTTTAAATCACAAGGGGCGTTGATCCCGAACTGGCTAAGCGGTGACGGTCATCCAAGAGGAAAACTTGGACTCGCTGCAAGGGCCGCGGTAGCCGAGGTGCTAAAGGCCTAGCGTGGACGAACTGCAGTCGTACCATCATTGCACTATGGCGAAAACGTTGTGTTCATCACCATCGACCGCAGCCTGCCAACTGCCTAATCACTCGATCACCGTCACCGTGAAACCTGCAGCATCTCAGGGCTTTGTCCTGACGTAAAAGGACCGCTAAGTGCGAGCGGTTTGCAAGGAGCTCGATGCGTGGACGCAAGTGATGACATCGACCCGCTTTGGGTGCCGCAGCCCGATGCTCTACCCGGCTGGTTTCATGAAGCACTCGCCGTGCCGCGCGAGGAAGGCTTCATCGACGTCGCGGGAACGCGCATCCATTATTTTCGGTGGGGCGACCGCTCGCATCCCCCGATCCTGATGACGCATGGCTTTCTGGCGCATGCGCGGTGCTTTGCGTTCATCGCACCGTTTCTGGCGGGGGACCATCACGTCATCGCCTATGACCTGTCGGGAATGGGCGATAGCGATAACCGGCCCGGGTGCGACGCGCAGGCGCGCGGCGCAGAGATGGTCGGGGTTGCCGAGGCGCTTGGGCTGTTCGAAGGACCGGCCAAGCCTGTCGTCATTGCGCACAGCTTTGGCGCTTCGGTCGGCTTGAGCGCGCTGGCGTTGGCCGCGGAACGATTTTCCGGCTTGATCCTGTGCGACATGATGGTTCTGCGACCCGAGGTGCTGGAGGAGCGGAACCGGCAAGGAAACGGGCGTCCGGGCTCGGGCGACCCCGACAAGCCGCAACGCCGCTATCCGGACTATCCCACCGCGCGCAGCCGATACGTGCTGTCCCCGCCGCAGCCTGTCGGTGAGCCATTTCTGATGGATTACATGGCCTTTCACTCGCTGCGCCGGAGCGGCGAGGAATGGACCTGGAAGTTTGATCCGGAAGTTTTCCGTCAGAACGACGCGGAGCCGGGGTGGCATGAGATGGGCAAGCGCGTTGTGGCGACGCCGGGCCGCAAGGCCATCGTCTATGGCGCGGAAAGCCTGTTGTTCACACCGGACTCGGCGGAATATGTCCGGGAATTGGGCGGCACCGATATTCCGATCATCGCTGTTCCGCAGGCGCGCCACCACCTGATGCTCGATCAGCCGCTGGCGTTTGTCACGGCGCTCCGCACAATCGTCGAGATGTGGCAGACCGACGAAAATACAGCTTTTGATCAGGAACGACCCGTTTGAGCCGCAGTCATCAATCGGCGAAGCCGGCACCGGTGCTGGCATGGGCGACGCCGCCATCAACGGTGATCGTGTCGCCGACAACATAATCCCCGGCGCGGCTGGCGAGGTAAATGGCGGCGCCGGCCATGTCTTCGTCAACACCAATGCGACGGGCGGGGATGAATTTGGCAATCGCATCGCCGTGATCGCGCGCGACCCGGTTCATCTCGCTGGCAAAGGCGCCCGGGGCGATCGAGGTGACGTTGATGGCATCGTTCACCAGCCGCGCCGCCATGCGCCTGGTGAGATAGATCAGCGCCGATTTGGAGGCGTGGTAGCTGTAGGTTTCCTGCGGATTGAGCCGGATGCCGTCGATCGACGTGATGTTGATCACCTTGGCCGGCTGCGCGCGTGTGCCCGACGCCTTCAACAGACCATGCAGCGCCTGGGTGAGAAAGAACGGCGATTTGACGTTCAGATCCATGACCTTGTCCCAACCGCTTTCCGGAAACGCCTCGAACGGGGCGCCCCATGCGGCGCCGGCATTGTTGACGAGAATGTCGAGCCTTGATTCATGCGCGGCGAGCTGTGCGGCCAGCGCCTGGCAGCCCGCGACGGTCGAGACATCCTGGGGCAGCGGGATGCAGTTTGGCCCCAGTTCCGCCGCCGTTTCAAAGCAGGCCGGCGCCTTGCGGGACGAGATATAGACCTTGGCGCCCTGGGCGATGAAGCCGGCGGCGATCATCTTGCCGATGCCGCGGCTGCCCCCGGTGACAAGCGCCACGCGGCCATCGAGGCGGAACAGGCTGCTGGTGTCCATGATCGTGTGTCCTTGAATGAAGTCGGCCGCTGGAAAAAGGGCGGCCTAGTGCAACCCGGTCTCGTGCCGTCCGACAACCATGTGGTGCACCTCGTCCGGACCATCGGCAAAGCGCAGGTGGCGAACGTCGGCATAGAGTTCGGCCAGCGGTGTCCATTGCGAAATGCCGGCGGCACCGTGGATCTGGATGGCCTGATCGATGATCTGGCAGGTCTTTTCCGGCACCATCGCTTTCACCATGCTCACCCACACCCGCGCCTCGCGGTTGCCGAGCACGTCCATCGCCTTGGCGGCCTTCAGCACCATCAGCCGCATCGCCTCGATCTCGATGCGGGCGCGAGCGATCAGTTCCAGATTCTTGCCCAGCATGATCAGCGGGCGGCCAAACGCCTCGCGCGAATTGCCGCGTTTCACCATGTAATCCAGCGCGATCTCGGCCTTGCCGATGGTGCGCATGCAGTGGTGGATACGCCCCGGCCCCAGTCGAACTTGTGAAATCTCGAACCCGCGGCCTTCGCCGAGCAGGATGTTTTCATACGGCACCCGGACGTTTTCAAAGCGCAGATGCATGTGGCCGCGCGGCGCGTGATCTTCGCTGAACACGTGCATCGGCCCCAGGATCTTCACGCCGGGCGTGTCCATCGGCACCAGTATCTGGGATTGCTGGCTGCTCGCCGGGCCATCGTCGCTGGTCCGCACCATCACGATCATCACCTTGCAGCGCGGATCACCGGCGCCGGAGATATAGAATTTCTCGCCGTTGATCACCCAGTCCTTGCCATCACGCACCGCGCGGGTGCGGATGTTCTTGGCATCAGACGAGGCCACATCAGGCTCGGTCATGGCATAGGCTGATCGGATTTCACCGGCGAGCAGGGGCTCCAGCCAGCGTTGCTTCTGCTCGTGCGTGCCAACCCGTTCCAGCACTTCCATGTTGCCGGTGTCGGGCGCCGAGCAGTTCAATGATTCCGATGCCAGCGGCACCTTGCCCAGTTCGGCGGCGATATAGGCATAATCCAGATTGCTCAGCCCCTCGCCGGTTTCGGCATTGGGCAGGAAGAAATTCCAGAGGCCGGCCGCCTTGGCCTTGTCCTTCGCCGTCTGCAGCAGTTCCAGCTGCCCCGGCGCCCAGCTCCAGCGATCGGCCCGGCCCTTGCCCAGTTCTTCGAACTTCTCCGCAATCGGCACGACATTGTCGTTGATGTGACGGACAACGGCATCGAACAGCGGCCGCGCCTTTTCCGACATGCGCAGATCGTTCATCTCGGGATTGGTGAAGATATTGGTCATCGTCTTAGGTCCTCTTGTCTGCCCGCATGCTTGCCGCCACGCCATCGGCGCGCAAGCCCATAATTTGGAGATGGCCCTAGGACGTAGACTCATAAAGCCGCGCGGCTGCTTTCGCCCCAATGGTTGCCGTTCAAAGTGCGACGCTACAATCCCGAAACCTGCCGTTCGTTTTGCGGCGTCCGGTCGCTCTCATTACGCTTTCGAAAAGCTCTGGATACAGCTGTCCAAATTCAGCTGGTTGGCTACACGGGGCGTTCCGAATCTGAGAGGATGCCGATGCTTGACCTGCGTGGATGCGATTTGATGCGCGCGAGGACCTGGTGGCGAACAAGCCAACTTGCGTTAGTAGTGCTCATTGGCGTCACCAGTTCTGCGGCACTTGCCCAAAGCGAGCCGACGAATGCAAAGGCGGTGCGTGCAATCGTCGACGACGCGGCGGCTCGTTATATCCAAGAAAACCCGCAGGCCGCCGCTATTGCGATCGGTGTGGTGTATGGTCCGGTGCGCATCCAGTCCCGCGCTGGCACTCTCGAACCGGGCAAGGCGCGACCGCCACGACCCGATACGCTCTACCCATTGGCCTCGATCACTAAGACCTTCACGGGAACGGTGCTGGCGCAAGCCGTGATCGAAAAGCGGCTCTCGCTGGCCGACGACATCCGAAAATATCTCGACGGCGCGTATCCCAACTTGGAGTTCGGGGGACGCGCGATCCTCGTCTCCGACCTACTAGATCACCGCTCCGGCCTGCCGTTCATTCTTCCCGACCGCCCCGAGCTCGCGCCGGATTTCAAGGGCGACGCGCGACCCTACACCGTGCGCGTGAACACGGCGATGCAAGGCTATGGGCGTGACCAGTTCCTCTCCGATCTCCATGCGGTCAAGCTCACGGCAAAGCCGGGAAGCCACTACCAATACTCCAATGCCGGGGCGCAGCTGGCGGCCTACATTCTGGAGAAGCTATATGGCTTGCCGTATGAACAATTGTTGCGTGCAAAGATCCTGACCCCGCTGCGGATGAACGCCACGACGATCTCGCTAAGCCCTGCCGATCAGAAGCGCCTCGCACCGGGTTGGGATGACAAAGGGCAACGTGCCATCCTTCCGGTGGGCGACGAGGCCGCGGGTGGCTTGAAATCGACGACCGACGACATGCTGAACTATATCCGCTGGCAGATTGATGAGACCGATCCAGCGGTCAGGCTGTCCCACGAGCGGGTCTGGACGGCAAAAGGTCCGGTATTCGGCGATCAGGGTACGTTCGGCGTCGGTCTCAACTGGCAGGTCGCCGAGCTTTCCGGGCGGCGCGTCATTTTCCAGGACGGTATGATCGAAGGCTACAGTGCCCTCGTCGTCATTCAACCAGAGCTGAAGCTCGGCATCGTTCTGACCGCAAACCAGCTTGATGAGAAAAGCGCCGCTGCGGAACGTGGGCTGATGAAGGCATTGCTTACCGCCCTCGACACACAGGCAGTGCCGCTTCCGGAGTAAATCAAGCGAAGGTCTGCTTCCCTTGATCGGATACTCCAAAGCCGACCTTCGCCTTTCCACCCCATTGCAGACGTTCCCGCTTATGAGTTCACGACCTAAGGCCGGTTTTCCGTGTGACTGTATCGACCATCGGCGCTTGCAACACCGCAAGATCGCCGCCTAACATCAACGATGAGGCCGACACGTCGCCAATCTGCGCCGCCAACTGTCTCAAATGATCTGACGACGACCATGCCGGGGAGCAAATGGATATGAAGACGGGTCTGTTCGCAAGCGTGCTCGGCGTCGTCCTGATCTCTGTCAGTGCTACCCCGTCAACGGCCAAGGCTGCGCCTGGCGGTGCGGATCTGATTCTGACCGACGCCCGTGTCTATACGCTGCGCTGGGGCGAGCCCGCGCGCGATGGCAAGCCTGCGCCCGATGCGCCCACCACCAACGGCAAATGGCACCCCGATGCTGCAGCGGTGGCGATCCGTGGCGGAAAGATCGTCTATGTCGGCAGCGACAAGGGGGCGCTGGCGCTGCGCGGCAAGCGGACCCGGGTGATCGATCTGAACGGCGCGACCGTGATCCCCGGGCTGGTCGATTCCCATACCCATTTCGTCGAACTGGGCGCCAAGCTGGAATCGGTCGACCTGACCGATGTTGCCACCGAAGCGCAGGCGGTGGCATTGGTGGCCGAGCGGGCGAAGTCCGTCCCCAAGGGCGAATGGATCTTTGGTGCCGGGTGGGACGAGGGTGCCTGGGCCAACCGCTATCCGGACAAGCAGCAGTTGAGCGCAGCGGTGCCCGATCATCCGGTGGTGCTGCGCAGTCTGCATGGGTTTGCCATCTGGACCAACCAGGCCGCGCTCGATGCCGGCAAGATCACCAAGGCCAGCCCGGTTCCGGTCGGGGGCGAGATGCGGCTGGCCCCGGATGGCCAGCCGGGTGGCCTGTTCCTGAACCGCGCAGCGACGATGATCGAAGCGGCGGTGCCGCCCGAGCCGCAGGCGGTGGTGGCGCGCCATGCGCTGAAGGGCCTGGGTCAGATGGCCACCGACGGCTTTGTCGCGGTGCACGAGGCCGGCGTGGGTGCCCAGGCGATGGCCGCACTCCAGCAGCTGGAGGACCAGAACCGCCTGCCGATCCGCGTCTATGCCCTGCTCTCGCTGCGCGACCCGCCCCTGATGCGGCAGTGGATCGCCCGGGGGCCGGACCGGGACAGTGACAGCATGCTCGTCACGCGTGCGGTCAAGGCCTATTACGACGGCGCGCTGGGATCGCGCGGGGCGCGGTTGCTGGCCGATTATGCCGATAAGCCGGGCCACCGCGGGATCAGCGGTGACGGTTATGGCTTTGACCGTGATCTGGCCAAGGCGGCGATGAAGGCAGGTTTCCAGCTCGGGATCCATGCCATCGGCGATGCGGGTAACCGCGAAGTGCTCGATTTCCTGGAAGCGGAGTTCAAGGCCGATCCGGGCACCGCACAGGGCCGCCACCGGATCGAACACGCCCAGGTCGTCTCGCCTGAAGACCAGCCGCGCTTTGCCCGGCTGGGCGTGATTGCCTCAATGGAACCGCCCCACGCGGTGGAGGACAAGACCTGGGCCCAAGATCGCCTCGGCCCGCAGCGCATCCTTGGCGCCTATGCCTGGCGCACGCTGCGCCGCGATGGCGCCCGACTGACTTTCAATGCCGACAATCCGGGCTCTGACCACAGCATATTCTACGGCCTCCATGCCGCGATCACCCGCCAGGACAAGCAGCTTCAGCCCGCCGGCGGATGGTATCCAGAGCAGCGGCTGACGATCGAAGAAACGATCCGGGCCTATACCAACTGGTCGGCCTATGCCGCCTTCCGCGAAGACCAGACGGGGATCATTGCCAAGGGGCGATGGGCTGATCTGACCGTCATGGATATTGATCCCTTCGCCCTTGCCGGATCCGCGCCGGAAAAAATCCTGGCCGGCAGGATTCTGGCGACCATCGTCAGCGGCAAGGTGGTTTATCAGCGATAGGCCGTTGGCCGGAGTTGTCAGGCAAACTTCTGCGGTCCTGCTTCCCGGACCAGATTCACTGTCTCACCATGCGGTTCTTGATCCTGAATTTCGGCTGAGTTCGGGTTGGGTTGCGCCAATAAAATCAACGGGTTTCAGACTTGCGATCGCAGTCGATGGGGGCAATCCTGCTTGGCGCTTGGGGCGCGGCATGCTATTGCTGCAGGGCAATGGTCTTGCCGTGATTTCACAGTCATGTGCATGAAATGGCTGGTTTCCATTGCATCGGATGGGTGCTTCGTTACTGTATGACGGGGATTTGAAAGGGGCGGTCATGACCGGTCTTGGGGGGCAGTCTGGCGTTCTGCAGACTGCACGGGTGGTCGCGGCTTGGCAGGTACGGGGGCGGCAATGAAGCTGGTTGGAATTTCTGTCCTGGCGCTGCTTGTTGCAGGGTGCGGTGGTGGGACGAGCCAGACCGGCAGCCCGGCAAGTGGCGGCTCGGTCGGGGGCGGCACGCCGACGCCATCGGCTCCGGCGAGTGTGTTTGCCCGGCCGGCGGCGGAAGCGCTGACGACCGCCGATGTGGAAGCCGTGATTGCGCGAACCGTGGCCGAGGCGCAGGCACGCGGGCTGCCGGTGGTGGTGGCCGTGGTCGACCGGGTGGGCAATGTGCTGGCGGTCTATCGCATGACGGGCGCGCGGGCGATGGCGCGGGCACGGCCCGGCGGCACGGCCGGCAACCTGGATGTGCAGAATGTCGAGTTTCGGGCCGAACTGGCGGCGATCGCCAAGGCGATTACCGGGGCGTATCTTTCCAGCAGCGGCAATGCGTTTTCGACCCGAACGGCATCGATGATCGTGCAGGAACATTTTCCGCCGAGCGCCAATGCGCGCGGGCTGGAATCGGGGCCGCTGTTCGGGGTGCAGTTTTCCCAGCTGCCCTGTTCGGATCTGAACACGCGCTTTGGCGTGGGGTCGCCCATGATCGGGCCAAAGCACTCGCCGCTGGGGCTGGCAGCTGATGCCGGCGGCTTTCCGCTTTACAAGAACGGCGTGGTTGTCGGCGGCGTCGGGGTGATGGGCGACGGAGACTATGGATTCGATACCGAAGTTGTCGACATCGATGTTGATGACGAGGAATTCATCGCCCTGGCCGGGACAACGGCATTTCCGGCACCCGAAACAGTGCGTGCCGAGCGGATTTCAGTGGATGGCACGTTGCTGCGCTACAGCGATGCCAAGACCGATGGGCTGCGCGCCAACCCGGCGAGCGCGAGCCCGGCGCTGCTGAGCAGTGCGGGCGCGCTGGTGGCGGTTTCCGGTTTTTCGCGCGCTGCGATCGTGGCCGGGACGCCCTATGGCGGTGAGGCGAGCGGGGTGCGGCCGGCGCTGGCGGCAGAGTTCAACAATCCCGATGCCTATGTGTTGAGCGACGGGGCGGGCAACAATCGCTATCCGGTGCGCGCTGCCACTGATGGGGCGGAAGTGGCCAGCCCGCTGACAGCGGCCGAAGTGCGCGCCGTGCTGGAAGAAGCCTTCAAGATCATGAGCCGGGCGCGCGCGCAGATCCGGCGACCGCTGGACAGCCGGGCCGAGGTTTCGATTTCGGTGGTGGATACGCGCGGGGTGGCGCTGGGGTTGGTGCGTTCGCCCGATGCGCCGATCTTCGGTATCGATGTGAGCCTGCAGAAGGCGCGATCGTCGGCCTTCTTTTCCGGATCGCGCGTGGCCGCCGAACTGGGGGCGGTGACGACGGCGATTGGCAACCCTGACGCCAATGTGCGCGATTTCGTGACCCGGCTGACGTCGTTCTTCGGGTCTGCCAATGGCGCCTTCGATGGGCGGTTTGCCGTGAGCAACCGGGCGCTGGGGCTGGTGGCGCGGCCCTATTTTCCCGATGGCGAAGTGGCACAGGCGCCGGGGCCGCTGAGCCGGCCGATCAACTTTTTCTCGCCCTTTTCCAACGGCCTGCAATCGGCGCTGATCGTGCAGAATCTGGCCGCCGCACTGGGCAACATTACCCTTCAGCGCTGCACGTTCCTGCCCAACCATCCCGGCGGATCGAACCGGCTGGCCAATGGCCTGCAGATATTTCCAGGCGCCGTGCCGATTTATCGCGGCAACACGCTGGTTGGCGCCATCGGGGTTTCGGGTGACGGGATCGATCAGGATGACATGGTGAGCTTCCTAGGCCTGAACAATGCCGGGCTGCGGGTGGGGGGCATCGGCCTGCCGCCGGCGAGCATCAGGTCTGACCAGATCGCGGTGCCTGTGCCGGGCGGCAACAGCGTGCGGTTGCGGTTTGTCGGCTGCCCGTTTGCGCCCTTTGTCGATACGGCTGAGCAGAATGTCTGTCAGGCGCTGTAGGGTCTGCGCCCACTGATCTGATTGGCGCGATCTGATTCAAACTCCGCACGGAACCTGAGTCACGTCGTGCTGGCGAGCCGGGCCTGCGCCTGGCCAGCCATTCCGCTGGCGGCATTCGGCACCAGGGCGTCGGCATGATCGTAGTGCGCCAGGGCTTGGCTGTACTGGCCGCCGTAGAAAGCGATGTCACCACGCATGGCCGCGATTTCGGCACGCTCCCCGCAGTCGGGCGGGGCCACATAGCGATCGATCGCGTCAAGTTGTCGTTCGGCACCAGCGAGGCGATGCATGGTGAATTCGAGACCGGCGCGCACCATATGCGGGCCGCTGCCGGGTATGGCGACCTTGAAGGCATCGTCGAGCGCGCTGGCTGCGGCGGCGCTGGCGTTGGCAACGGCGCGCCATGGCAACGTCATAGGAACGTGGCAGCCCGTCCGTTGAATAAGGCGTGGCAGGCCAGTTGTGCGGGGTAGGGCCTGCTGGAGCGGCCGTCAGCCGGCTGATCGACCCCATTGGGGTTGACCGGCAGATTGGCGAAGACGGTGGCCGGATGCCGGCGCAGATCGAGGAAAATCACCGCCAGCGTGATGTCGATGACCGGATCGAGATAGCGGCGGCCGATGGGGAAGCCGGGAAGATTGGTGGCTGATGGGCCGCCGAAGCCGAGGGCGATATAGACGTTCTGGGCATCGTGGAAGGCATGGACATCGGCGATATCGGCGGCGACATCGAAGCCCACGGTATTGGTGTCGGAACCTGTTCGGGCGGGCGGATCAAAGTGATCGGCAGCAACCAGCGCACGGCCACCGCCGAATGCCACCAATGCCAAGGCGAAAACGCCGGCCAATGATCTCTTAAGCCATCGAGCTTGGTACATGTCAAACCCCACGGAGCAGCCATTGTGTTTTACAGGTTCGAGGTTGAGTCAACCGGTGTGCCGTCAGTCCAACTGCTACTGGTCTGGGCAGGTTTCGTAGCCAAAGCTTTGGGTGGCACTCGATGGCTGATCCAGAGCTATTGTTTGGGGGCAGCCTTGGGCGAGTGTATTGGCGGTTTCGGACGATGATCGGGCGATGTCTGTTGAAGCACTGGAAGCACTCTCGGCCCGCGAAGACGTGCTTGATGCAATTCAAGCCGGCAGGGCCATTGCCTATGGGAGCGGAACGACGGCGCCACCTTGCCGGCAAATGGTGCCGTCCGCCATTTCCCGGTCCCGCAGGAAAGCCCTGTTTCTGGCAGTGTGGCCCCATTGGCCCGACATGACGCTGACCGAGAGGCAGAGCCGCCGTCACGAACAACCGGGCGCGCCTTAATCAGTCATTACTGAATGGTTACTTGTTGACGCTGACATCGAGGCAGAAGCTTCCGATGGGTCAACGTGTTGATCGAGTCGGGTCGTGGGGGTACTGGTCATGAAGCTTTCGATTATGCGGTGCGCGATGGTGGCGGCGGTTGGCACGGCGGCCGTGTTGCCGTCGGTGGCCAGCGCCCAGTTGATTGCGGAGAAATATTTTCTCACCCGGCGCCCAGCGGCAATCAATATCGAAGCCGGGCAGTCATTCGGTGTTGACCCGAATGGCCTTTCCAACACGGTTTTCAACCAGGGGATGCTGAATATCGGCTTTGAAGGCATCAGCCAGTATGATGTCGCCTCGGTCCAACGCAACTTCATTCCGCCTGATACGATCGGTGCCGCCGGTCGCACGCAATATGTCCAGTTCACCAACGGCGGCTTTGCTGTCTATGACAAGGCGACGGGGACGCGTTCGGTGTTCTCGTCCGACACCGCTTTCTGGCAGGCTGCCGGCCAGGCGGGTGTGCCCAATGGCGATCAGCGCGTCATCTTCAGCCCCAAGGCCAACAAGTTCATCGCAATTTCCTTCGGCCCGAACACCAAGGACATTCTGGTGGCGGTTTCCGATACCGGCAATGCGCTTGGCACCTGGAAATCGACGAAGTTCGAAGGCTTTGCCGAATTAATTCCTGGTGGCCGCACGCTGGCGGATTATCCGACGCTCGCGTTCGACAACAACGCCGTCTACATCGGCACCAACGACTTTGCTGTCTCCACGCCTGGCGGCCCGACCACCTTCCGCGGCACGACGCTCAATGTCATCCCGCTGTCGGACATCCTCGCGGCGGGCGGTCCCAACGTCACCAACAATGTCCAGTTCAAGACCGCCTTCACCGGCGATTTCGCCAATGACGATTTTAGCCGCGGTTTCGCCATCCAGGGCGTCAACAGCAGCGAAAGCACCGATGGCGTCGGCCATATCATCGCGGCGTCGATCAATGATTTCGGCCTGACGCGTTATGATGTGCTGAATGCCGGCACCGCTGGCGCCGTGCGCACTGCCACAGCCAGCACGATCATCGGCACGGATTATACCTTCAACGGCTTCGGCCGCCAACCGGCTGCCGATGCCATTGTCGGCGACCCGGCGCTGCCGAACGGCATTGCTGCCAACCGCCGCATCATCGACACCTTTGGCGATCAGATCAGCAGCAGTGCCTTTGAACATGCCGGCAAGATCTACAGTGTCCACACCGTCACCGAAAACGGCACCGATCGCACCGTTGTTCGATACACCGTCCTCGACACCGCGACCAACGCCGTGCTCGACGAAGGCAGTCTTGGCGACGCAGATTTTGATTTTTATCAGGGCGCCCTGGCGGTCAACAGGCTCGGCCAGGTGGTCATCAGCTACAATCGTTCGGGCCTTGGCCCCGATGGCAGGATTACGCTTGCGGCGCAGACCTTCCGCACCAACGCGCTGGGCCAGCTTGTTTCAACCGGTGACGAGATCGTGCTGCGGGTCAGCGATACCGATGACTACCACAATGGTTCGCTCTACGGCCGACCGGCCGCCGGCCGCCAGCGCTGGGCCGATTACGCCACGGTGACGCTCGATCCGAGTTCGCTCCACAGCTTCTGGATCTCGGGCACGTTTGCCCGCGAGTATAATCTGGGGGCGTTCGGCCATCCAGGCGGCACCGGTGGTTCCCGTTGGGGCACCTATATCGCTGAATTGAATGTCGGTGGTGTGCCCGAGCCGCAGAGCTGGGCTATGCTGATCATCGGTTTTGGCCTGATCGGTGCGGCAAACCGGCGCCAGCGCCGCCAGGCACATATCTGATCCTCGTTGCCCTGTTGATCGTTGCGACCGCCGCGGCCGCAGTGGCGCCGACCGGCAAGCCGGCAGCCGCGCCTGCGGCGGCTCCGGCATCGCCGCTCACCGGCACCTGGGCTGGAGATGGCTTTGCGTTGCGACCGGCGGCCACCGGCTATGTGGTGCAAGGCAAGTGCGCTGCCGGCAAGATCACCGGCACGGTGGTGCCCGATGGAGCCGGCGCCTTCATCGCAACCGGCTATTTCAATCCCCGAGCCCCTGTGCGACGGGCTCAGACCACGGTGTCTGGCGAGCAACTGCCCGTGATCGAGGCGCTTTCGCAGACTGCGCCGCGTGATGAGCCGGCCCAGTTCAAGGGCAAGATCCGCGGCAATTCGCTTACGCTTGTGGTCCGCGTTACCGGCAAACCGGGTGAGGCGCGCCATGTTCTCAAGCGCGGCGCCGCCATCCGTTTTCCGGACTGCAAATGAGCCTATCCCATCACCGGCAGAGGTCGCTGCTGCCCGATTAGGCGCTGCGCATGAACATGCCGGCGACGTCAATACGCGATCCGGCCGGGCTGGAGAATCTGAAGGCGCGCTAGGCGGCGCTCGACTCGTGACGGCGCTGAACCAAGCGAGCGGGGCCGGCCGCCTCGTTCAGCCACCAAGAAGCCCCACCGCCTCGATTTCGATGCGATAGCCGTGGTGGAGTTCCGGGACCGGCACGACACAGCGGGCCGGCCTGTGATCGCCCATGGCTTCGGCATAGAGCGCGTTGAACAGCGGCCAATCGGCGATGTCGGTCACATAGACGGTGAGTTTCACGATCGCCTGACGGGACGTGCCGGCGGCTTCCAGAGCAGCGAAGAGATTGGCCAGCGTCTGCCGCGCCTGGGCCGTGAAATCGGCATCGCGGGCGTGGTTGCCATCGGGCCGCACCGGCAATTGCCCGGAAACGAAGACGAAGCCGCCAGCAATCACCGCATGCGAATAATGCCCGCCCGGCGGTGCAGAGCCCGCAGGGTTGACGCAGTGGATTCGCGGATCACCAGCCATTGAAACGCTCCCAGCGGGCGGCGATGGCTTCTGAGCCTGTGTCCACCACTTCATAGCAGCCGTGCTGGGCCGCCGTGGCGCAGGCGTGATTGGGCAGGATGCGCAGGCGGCCGCCAACCTTCAATTCCGGCAGGCGGGCAGCAGCGCCGGGGCGCACGCCGATCACGCCATGTTCCTGATTGGCCTGCACCACGATCACATCATCCAGCACCGTGCCATCAGCGGCGCAGACCAGCCCATAGCCTTGATCGACGGCCTGGCCGCTGGTGCCGCGGTCGCGGGACAGTGCCATCCAGCCAGCATCGACAATCACCAGGCCGCGTTCCGGATATGTGCCGATCACCGTGGCCAGCACGGATAGCGCAATATCCGCCAGCGGGCAGACGCCCACCCCGTGCATGACCAGATCGCCGAACATGAACACCCCGGCGCGAAATTCGGTGACGCCATCCAGATTGCGCACAGCGTGGCCGGTCGGCGTCGATCCAATGCTGACGATGCGACAGGGGTGGCCGGCCTGTTCGAGCAATCGGCGGGCGGCGGCGGCGCGGGCGGCCTCCGCGTCGGCGGCGGCGGCCAGCGCCTCCGGATCAGACAAGGCGTAAGAGCCGCCGGCATGGGTCATCACGCCGGCAAAACTCGGCCCCAGCGTGGCGGCAATATGCGTGAGGGCCACGCCATCGTCAAAGCGGACCCCGGCGCGGTGGTCGTCCACATCCAGCTCGATCAGTGTTGGCAAGCTGCCATCGGGCGCAGCGGCGCGGATGGCGGCGGCCATGTCCGCATTGTCGGTGACGACGGTGAGGTTGATGCCCTTTTCGCGCAGCGCCTGTACCGGGGCAATCTTCTGCGGCGACAGGCCGACGGCGTAGAGAATATCGGTGAAGCCGGCTGCACCGAACAGCTCGGCTTCGCGCAGGGTGGAAACGGTGATGGGGTGGCGGCCGCCACCGAACAGCATGTCGGCCACCGCGATGCTCTTGGCGGTTTTCAGGTGCGGGCGGAACAATACGCCGGGGGCCACGCCGGCCAGATGGCCCTGCATACGGGCCATGTTGCGGGCGGCAATGCCGCGATCGAGCACCAGCGCCGGGGTGTTTATGGTGGACAGCGTCTGCATCACACCATCGCCATCAGGCTGGCATTGCCGCCGGCGGCGGTGACGTTGATCGAGGTGGAGACTTCCTCCACCAGCCAGTCGCGGCGGTAGCGGCCAGCGGCGTCGGCAACCTGCACGATGGGAATCGGGCCGGCCATGGCGGCGAGGCGTTGTAGCAGATTGGGCAGCAGGCCAGGCCCCAGCGTCTCGACCAGGACGGCAGCGCAATCGGCGGTTGCGGGCAAGTCCGGCAGCCAGGTCAGCCGCGCACCAACGAGCGGCGGCAGGCTGGCAAAGGCCGACGGCGCCCCGCCCGGCCAGACGATGGCGGCGCTGTTGCCGGCAGCCAGCGCGGCACCGATCTGGACGGCAAGGCCAGCCTCGGTGGCGGGGATCAACAGCACCCGCCCGCGCGGGTGAAGGGCATAAAGATTGGTTTCGCCAACCGGGCCGGGCAGTTCGAGGGTCAGGCCGGTCAAGGCACCGGAGATGGCGTCCCGCACGTGGCGGGCGCTGGCATCCATGGCGGCGGCTTCCAGCCATTCGGCCCAGGCCAGCGCTGCCGGGTTGGGCGCGTGGCCAGCCGAAAGGCCGGTGTTGGGTTCGGACTGAACCAGCCGGCCGAGATAGAGCGGCCCGCCGGCCTTGGGCCCGGTGCCCGACAGGCCGCGCCCGCCAAACGGCTGCACGCCCACCACTGCGCCGATGATGTTGCGGTTGATGTAGATGTTGCCGGCTGCGGCCCGCGCCGACACGGTTTCGATGGTCTCATCCAGCCGGGTGTGCAGCCCGAAGGTGAGGCCATAGCCGGTGGCGTTGATGGCATCGATCAGCGCCGCCATGTTCTCGCGCTGGAAACGCACGACGTGCAGCACCGGCCCGAACACTTCGCGGCCGATCTGGGCGATATCGTCAATTTCGATGATGGTGGGCGGCACGAAGCTGCCGCGCGCCGTGTCGGCGGGCAGGGCGAGTTGATGGACCTTGCAGCCCAGGGCGCGCATGCGTTCGATATGGGCGACGATGCCCTGCTGGGCCTGGGCCGTGATCACCGGGCCGATGTCGATCGCCAGCAGATCGGGGTGGCCCAGCCGCAATTCGGCCAGCGCGCCTTTCAGCATGGTCAGCTGTTTTTCGGCGATATCCTCTTGCAGGCACAGGATGCGCAGCGCCGAACAGCGCTGACCGGCGCTGTCAAAGGCCGAGGCAATCACGTCGGCGGTGACCTGTTCCGACAGCGCCGAACTGTCGACTACCATGGCATTCTGGCCGCCGGTTTCGGCAATCAGCGGGATCGGGCGGTCGCCACGGCTGGCCAGTTCGGCCTGGATCAATTTGGCGACTTCGGTGGAGCCGGTGAACATCACGGCGGCCACTTCCGCCCGTGCGACCAGTGCGGCGCCAACCGCGCCGTCGCCGGGCACGAACGCCAGCGCATCGGTGGGCACGCCGGCGGCGTGGAGGATGCGGATGGCGGCGGCGGCGATCAGCGGGGTTTCCTCGGCGGGCTTGGCGATGACGCTGTTGCCGGCCACCAGCGCGGCGGCGACCTGGCCCAGGAAGATGGCCAGCGGGAAGTTCCACGGGCTGATGCACAGCACCGGCCCCAGCGGCTGGTGCGCGGCGCCAAGCGTCAGCTGCGCCTGATCGGCGTAATAGCGCAGGAAATCCACGGCCTCGCGCACCTCGGCGATGGCGTTGGCGGCGGATTTTCCGGCCTCGCGGATGATGAGGCCCATCAACAGCGGCATCTCGTCTTCGAGGCGGTCGGCAGCTGTGTCCAGCATCGCGGCCCGGGCGGTGACAGTCAGTGACGACCAGCCGGCGACGGCCTGTGCCGCCACCTTGGCGGCCTTGGCCACATCAGCCGGTGTGGCGAACGTGACGCTGCCAACCACGTCATTGTGGTCTGCCGGATTGCACAGTGGCACGGCGGCCTGGCCGGCAGCCTTGCTGGAGTCGGGGCCGGCGATCAGCGGCCGCGCCGACCACGCGACGCCCACACTGTCCTGCAGCCGCTGCGCCAGCGCCGCTAGCGCCGTCTCGCTCGACAGGTCCAGCCCGCGTGAATTGCGGCGCTGGCCATAAAGCGCGGCGGGCAGGGCGATGATCGGGTGCGGGCTGCCCCCCAACGCGCGGGCTTCTGTCACCGGATCGGCGATCAGATCGTCGATGGAGACATTTTCATCCCAGATGCGGTGCACAAACGAGCTGTTAGCACCATTTTCCAGCAGGCGCCGCACCAGATAGGCCAGCAATGTTTCGTGCGTGCCCACCGGTGCATAGATGCGGCACGGGCGGTTCAGTCTGTCTGGCCCCACCACCTCTTCATACAGCGCCTCACCCATGCCGTGCAGGCACTGGAATTCATAATCGCCGATGGTGAAATCCGGCCCGGCCAGCGTGTGGATGGCGGCCAACGTATGGGCATTGTGGGTGGCGAATTGCGGGAACACGGCGTCGCGCGCGCCAAGCAGCTTGGCGGCGCAGGCGAGGTAGGACACATCGGTGTGCAGTTTGCGGGTGAACACCGGGAAATCGCTGAGGCCATCGACCTGCGCGCGCTTGATCTCGCTGTCCCAATAGGCGCCCTTGACCAGCCGCACCATGATGCGCCGATCGGCCCGGCGGGCGAGATCGATCAGCCAGTCGATCACTTGCCCGCAGCGCTTGCCATAGGCCTGCACCACAAAACCCAGCCCGTCCCAGCCCTTGAGCTCCGGCGCCAGCGCCAGCGCCTCCAGCAGATCGAGCGACAATTCCAGCCGGTCGGCCTCTTCGGCGTCGATGTTGAAACCGATGCCATAGGATCTGGCCAGCACCGCCAGCGACTGCACACGCGGCAGCAGTTCGCGCATGACGCGGTCAAGCTGGGCGCGAGCATAGCGCGGGTGCAGCGCCGACAGCTTGATCGAGATGCCGGGCCCAGTCTGGATGCCGCGGCCGGCCGCAGCGGTGCCGATGGCGTGGATGGCGTGGGCATAGTCGGCGAAATAGCGATCAGCGTCCGCCATGGTGGTCGCCGCTTCGCCCAGCATGTCATAGCTGTAGGCAAAGCCCTGCGCTTCCAGCCGGCGGGCGCGGGTCAGCGCTTCCGCGATGGTTTCGCCGGTCACGAACTGATCGCCCATCATCTGCATTGCCATGTCGATGCCGCGCCGGATCACCGGTTCGCCGGCGCGCGCCAACAGCCGGGTGAGCACCGCGCCCAGCCCGGTTTCGGCAAAACTTGATGTCAATCTGCCGGTCACCATCAGGCCCCAGGTGGCGGCGTTGACGAACAGGGTCTTGCTGTCACCCAAATGCGCTTGCCAGTCGCCGCCAGCGATCTTGTCGCGGATCAGCGCGTCGCGCGTTTCATTGTCGGGAATGCGCAGCAGGGCTTCGGCCAGGCACATCAGCGCCACGCCTTCCT
This sequence comes from Sandarakinorhabdus sp., assembly GCF_031422795.1. Taxonomy (GTDB): domain Bacteria; phylum Pseudomonadota; class Alphaproteobacteria; order Sphingomonadales; family Sphingomonadaceae; genus Sandarakinorhabdus. Next base: position 3,272 of record NZ_JANPML010000116.1, on the reverse strand, counting down.
GGCTGGACAGCGAATATTCCTTCACCAGCCCTTCCACGCCGCCCTGCTGGCCCTTGGCGCGCAGCGCCGTCACCAGCGCCCGCGCCGTATCAGCGACCGCCGGGCGCAGGGCCGGCGGCAATTCAGCCTGCGGCAGCAGGGCGGCGACCGCTTCAGGCTCGGGCGTGCGGCAGGCCGCAGTGATGCGCTGCCGCAGCGCCGTTTCCGGGCGCACGGCAGGCGCAAAGGCAGCAAAGGGGGCGGTGCGGCCGGGCATTGGGGGCGAGTTCCTTCAGGGTCGATCTTGGCGGGCTGTATCAGCTTCTCCAGCTGTTGCAGCTATTCCTCAGGGTGCCGCCGGGCCAATTGCGGCTTCAAGCTCCTTCACGATCCCGTCGATGGCGGCGCGCAATTGGGCGTAACGCTCCTTTGGGTGGTTGCCGACCTTGCCATCATAGTCGGCGGTCTGGCTGCGCAGATAGTTCACGTGGCTTTCAAGGCCGGGTGGGCTGTAGCGCACGGGCGGCGTGAGCAGTCGGGCCGCGATGCTGTTCAGCGCCGCCAGCTTGGCCGGATCTATGTTGTTTTTCAACGCAGTACGCAGCCGGGTGGCGGCGGCCATCGTGTCGCCGGCCAGCGCCGCGACGCGCAGATTATGGTCATATAATTCCACCAGATCGGCGTTGGTCACGCCACTGGCCAGCACGCGCGGATCGGCCACCACGCTGAGCGGCTGGCGGGCCGTGGCGCTGCCAGCGGTCATCACCACCGTATAATCGCCGGGCGGCACCAGCGCGCCGCGCTCGCTGCCACGACGCAGATCCCAGATCAGGCGGTGCATGCCCGGTGTCGCAGCCAGTTTGGTCTGCCAGACCGGCCGATAGCGATAACCGCGCACCGGCCCGGCGGCAGGGCTGTCGCTGGAGAAGCGGCGCAGTTCCTTGCCGCTGGCGTCCACGATGGCCAAGGTCACGGCGGCGGTGCCAGCGGGCAGGAAATAGTCGATCATCGCGCCGGGCGGGCGATATTCCGGGCCTTCCTTCGGGTCGGTGCCATAATCGGCGGAAGGCGAAATGCGCACTGCGGTGACCGGCTTGTGTAGCAGCGGTGCCGGAACTGTGGCGCCGGGTGCCGGAAGCAGGCGGAGCACGTCGATATTATCCAGAATGTAGAATCCGCGTCCCTGGGTGGAGAGGATGAGGTCGCCATGGGCGAGGCGGATGTCGGTGATGGGGGTCGCTGGCAGATCGATCTGGAAGCTCTGCCAACGGGCGCCGCGATCGAACGAGATATACATGCCGAATTCGGTGCCGGCATACAGCAGGCCGGAGCGCACCGGGTCTTCGCGCACCACGCGCACCGGTTCATCCGCCGCGAAGCCGGTGGTGATTCGGGTCCATGTCTTGCCGAAATCATCGGTGCGATAGGCGTGCGGGCTGAAATCGCCGAGCAGATAGCGGTGGTAGGCCACGTAGGCCGTGCCGGCAGCACGAACGCCGGGATCGATATTCTGCACGCGCCCGCCGGGCGGCAGGCCCTTGGGTGTGACGTTGGTCCACGTCTTGCCGCCATTGCGGGTGACATGAACCAGACCGTCGTTGGAACCGGCCCAGATCACGCCGGGCTGCACCGCAGATTCGCGGATGGCATAGACGGTGGAATAGACTTCTTCGCCGGTGGCATCGATGGTGATCGGATCGCCCGACGCCATCCGGCCTTCCGGCGGATTGGCGGTGAGATCAGGGCTGATCACCTCCCAGTTGACCCCGCCATCTGTAGACCGGTGCACATGCTGCGAGCCGTAATAGATGGTGTTCGGCTCCACCGGCGACACTTCCATCGGCGCGACGCGCTGGAAGCGGAAGCGCAGATCCTTGGGGTTGGCGCCGTACAGCGATTCACTGCCGATCCAATATTGCTGCTCGTTGCGGTTGGTGCGCAGATCGAGCCGGCTGAACTGGCCCTTGCAGCCGGCCCACACCACCAGTGGATCATCGATCTTGGGAATGATCGGCCCGGTTTCGCAGCCCGGTCCTTCCATATACGCTTGGCCGTTGCCCAGCGGCTGCGACGGCACGATCACCGTCGAATTGTCCTGCTGGGCACCATAGAGGCGATAGGGAAACTGGTTGTCGACCGCGACCTGATACATCTCGGTGGTGGGCTGGTTGGATTGCACCGTCCAGGTGCGGCCACCGTCGCGCGACACGTTGGCGCCGCCATCATTTGCCTGCACGATCAGATTGCTGTTGCGGGGGTTGATCCACACATCGTGATTGTCGCTGTGCGGCGTGGCTTCGACGGTGAAGTTCTTGCCGCCGTCGACCGAGCGGAACCAGTCTTCGTTGCCGACAAACACCTGATCGGCGTTGTTGGGATCGACGCCCAGCGTGGTGTAGTAAAATGGCCGGGTGGTCAGCTTGCTGTCACCGTTGACCAGGGCCCAGCTTTGGCCGCGATCATCGGAACGATAAAGGCCGGCGCCCGGCTTGGCTTCGATCAGCGCATAAAGCCGGCCCGGTGCTGCGGCACTGATCCCGATGTTGGCACGGCCGAACAGGCCACCCGGCAAGCCGGCTGCCAGCTTGGTCCACGTATCGCCGCCGTCGACAGACTTGTAGAGCCCGCCATCCTTGCTGCCCGACGTGATGGTCCATGGCCGGCGGATGCCGTGCCACATCGCGGCGTAAAGCGTTTTGGGATCATCGGCGGCCATTTCCAGATCGGCTGCGCCCAGGGTTTCATTGATGAACAGGATCTTCGTCCACGTCTTGCCGCCGTCGCGGGACCGATAGACGCCGCGATCCTTCGAAAAGGCAAAGGGGTTGCCGGTGCTGGCCACGAACACTTCATCCGGGTTGGCCGGGTTGATGCGGATGGTCGAAATCTGGCCAATTTCGCGCAGGCCAATGAACTGCCACGTTTTCGCGCCATCCACCGATTTCCACACACCGCGCCCGATGGAAACATTGCTTCGGATCTTTGACGAACCGCTGCCGGCATAGACGATCTGGGGATTGCTGTCGGCCACAGCCACTGCACCCATTGATGCCACGCCGATCTGGCCGTCGCTGGTGTTGTTCCAGCTGTGGCCGGCATCGGTGGTTTTCCACACGCCGCCGCCGGTGGTGCCCATGTAGAACACATCGGGCTGCGACGGCACGCCGGTAACGGTCGTTGCCCGCCCGCCGCGCCACGGGCCGACCTGCCGGTAATGCAGGCCCGCCCACTGCAGCGGATCATGCGCCTGCGCGATGGCGGGTGCGGCCGATATCTGGGGCAGGGCGGCAAGG
>NZ_JANPML010000115.1:0-11569 GCF_031422795.1 Sandarakinorhabdus sp. | reverse complement strand
CAGCTTCCTCACGCTGACCACCCGCGGCGGCGCGCACAAGGCACGCACCCTCACGCCGCGGGCGGCCGAACTGGCCCGCCACATGATCGCCAAGGTGCCGCCAGACATGAGCAAATATCTGCTCTGCCCGATGCCCGGCCTCATCGTGTCGATCGCCGTTGCCGAAGGCGAGCACGTCGAAGCCGGCCAACAGCTTGCCACCGTGGAAGCCATGAAGATGGAAAACATCCTGCGGGCCGAAAAATCCGGCGTCGTGGCCAAACTGCTGGCCAAGGCCGGCGATTCACTGGCGGTCGATGCGGTGATCATGGAATTTGAAGGATAAATGGCCTCCGGCGGGCAGGGGCGCAGCCCCTGCACCCGTTGGTTTTCAGGCAATTCTTCAACTGAAATTCGTCCTGAGGCTGGCTCAGGCCAGCAGCCCGCGTGGATGCGGCGAAGCCCGAACTCTCACAACTGTGGATGCTGGCCTGCGCCAGCATGACTCGCTGCCGTGTGAACAGGGCCGGGCAAATCAAAAGTGGGTGCAGGGGCTCAGCCCCTGCCCGCCGGAGGCCACCTTACTTCGCCGCCGCCGGCTCCTCTGTTTTCGGCGGCCCATCTTCCAGCCGCTTCACAAACGCCGCTGCGTCGCTGGCCAGCGCTGCATCGCGCAAGCTGCGGGCCAGGGCGGCATAACCGTCGCCGTGCGGTGCAAAGGCCACCGGTTCCAGCACCTTGGCGGCTTCGGCCATGCGGCCCTTGCGCACCAGAACTGTCGCCATGTCGAGCACGATTCCCGATACTTGCGGTGCCAGTTCCCACATCCTCTGCACCACGTCGAACAGATTATCGTCCACCGGGCCGCGTTCGATATCGCTGGTGTGCACATAAAGATGCAGGGCCCGCCAATCAGCCGGCGCGGCCTTTGCCGCCCGCACCAGCAGCCGCCGCGCCGTGCCCCGATTGGCCTGCGCGTCGGCGGCGATCAGGGCTTCGGCCTTCAGGCGCAGCAGATCGGCATCGTCGGGCGCCGCCGCCAGCAGGCCATCCAGAAGGCTGTTCGCCTTGGCCTTGTCCCCCCAGTACAGCTCGGCCAGCGCCAGGGTGCGGATGGCCAGCGCGTCGCCGCCATGGCGCGCGGTGGCACCCTGCACCCGTGCCAGCGCCGCCTTGGCATCCGGCGCCTCACCGCCCCTGTTGTCCAGCCAGGCATGCAGCATGATCACATCGCCAGCCGATGCCGGCAGATCACGCACGGTCACCGCCACCGGTTCCGGCCCCTTGCGGGTGAGCCGGCTGAAGGTCATCCGGCCCATATAGGCCTTCAGCGGGCCATTGAGTTCCCGGGGTTCGGGCAGCACATGCGCCTTGAACGCGCTGAGCGGATCGTTGCCGCCGGCCACCGCCCGCAGATAGGCGTTCAGCTTGGCAGACATGCCGGGCGCGCGGAACATGTAATGGGTCAACAGCCAGCTTTGGGCGTAGAATTTCAGCACATCATCTGATCGCAGCCTGGCCTGTTCCCGCCCGATCACCCGATCCCAGTTCAGCCATTGCTCGCTGAGCGAATAGGCGCGGCCGGCATCGAACTGGCCGAAGTCAACCCGCGTCGGGAAAAAGGTCGCGGTCATGAAATATTCGGCAAAACCTTCGACATACCAGGCCGGATAGCTTTGCCCGGTCGATGCAAACATGTGGTGGTGGGCATATTCGTGCAGCAGCACCTTCTGGCCAAACTCCCCCTTGGTGGCGAAGGCCGCGATACCGCTATCGCCGGCATTGTAGAAACCGGCCACATCTGGCCCCACCTTGCCGAACGGCACCGCGCTGGACATGGTATCGACGATATAGATATCCAGTTTCGGCGCCGTCTCGCTCACCTGGGCCGTGGTGAATTTGCCCAGCAGCGCGCGATAATCCTCCAGCAATTCGGCTCGCCGCCGCAGATCGGCGGCCGACATGTCGGCATAAACCCGGAAATGCGCCGATTCCGCCACCCGCCAGGCCGCCGCACCGGGGGAGGCCGCAACAAGACCAATCAACAGGAACAGCAGGCGTCGCATCACCACAGCATCACCAAAAATTCGTTGCGGTCAAACCGTGGTCACAAAAATTTTTGATTAACCTTTCTGCCTTATGAAACCAATTTGGATCTGTTGCATTCGGATTGGGTCGAACGTGATTTCCATGGGTCGTATTGCTTGCCTTGCTGCGGGCATCTTTACCTTCATGCCGGCTGCCGCTTCGGCAACGGTCATCCTGTCGGGTGGCCCGGTTTCCCCCCTGCCCGTCGAAGTGGGTGCCCGCGCCCGCTGGGGCGGCACCGGTTTCGAAGCGGTGATGCTGGATGCCGGCACCCAGGTGGTGGGCACCAGCCTCAACCCGGTGGGCAGCCCGGTGTGGCAACTGGGCCAACCCCACGCGTTTCGCCTGTTCTGGAATTGGACGACAGGCGCACTGACCTGGCAGATCGATTTCAATCGCGACAGCAGTTTCGGTGCCGGCGAAACGGCCAGTTTCACCCGGGTGGCCCGGATCGGCACCAGTTTTTCCTATGTCCTGCTCACCGCCAACAGCCGCACATCAGGCGCCAACAGCAACGCCATCGACATCAGCAATCTGCGCATCAACGGCACCAACCTGGGCAGCTTTACAGCTGACAGCGCCAGCCCTTCCATCGGCCAGTTTTTCGAACCGGATCCACTGGGCCCGCGCTTCCGATCGATCGAGATATTGGGCAATCTGGTGTTCCGCAACACCGGCGGTAACGGCGCGTTCCAGGGCGAACGGCCACGCATGCAGATCGATTTCGTGGGCGCCGAACCGGTGCCGGAACCGGCAAGCTGGGTGATGCTGGTGACCGGCTTTGGTGCCGTGGGTGCTGCCCTGCGCCGCCGGCGGCCGGTGGCAGCCAGCTAAACCTTACGCCAGCAGCGGTGTCAGCGCGGCTTCGTGCCTGAGCAGCCAGGCCTTGCGTTCCACCCCGCCGGCATAACCTGTCAGCGCGCCGCCGGCGCCGATGACCCGGTGGCAGGGCACCACGATGCCGATCGGGTTTGCGCCATTGGCCAGACCGACCGCGCGGCTGGCCGAGGGTTGGCCGATGGCGGCGGCAAGCTGGCCATAGCTGCGCGTTTCACCCGCCGGGATGGCGCGCAGTGCGGCCCACACCTTGCGCTGGAAATCGCTGCCGATGCCCGCAACGGCCAGCGCATCGAGCGCGGCCACATCGCCGGCAAAATAGGCGGCCAGCGCCTTCACCAATGCCGGCGGGGCGGGCCCTTCGATAAGCTCACCCTTGGGATGGTGCCGGCCAAACAGCCGGTGCATCCGGTTGGCATAATCGTGGAAGTCGAGCGCGTGCAGCGCACCATCGGGCGCGGTGATGGCGAGGAGATCACCCAGCGGGCTGGCGATGCGGGAGAGGATATGGCTCATGGCCATTTCCTACCCATCTTCACGATGAGGCGCTGGCGGAAATCCGCCATCATGTCCGACAGCTGAGCCCGCCCTGATTATTGACCCCGCATTCGGCCCGCTGTTCACCGATGGCAAAGCGCACCAGCAGTGCGCCGGCCCCTGCCAGCTTCACCGCATCGGCCACCGATTTCACCGGCTGGCCGCCCACGCTTTCGATCAGCGAGCCGGGGCGCAGGAAGCGCGCAGCCGGCGCATTGGCATCGATGGCGACCACCACCACACCCTGTTCGGGCAGGCCAGCACCCAGTTCCTGGGCATAGGCCGGCGACAGATTGGCCAGCGTCACCCCGGTCAGGATGGAACGGGCGGCGATGCGGGTGAGCGTACGGGGCGGATTTTCCGGCGGTGCGGCCAATATCACCGGCATCTGCCGTTCGGCACCGTCACGCCACACCCGCACATTCAGCGTGGTGCCCACGCCTTCGGTGGCAAGGCTGTAGCGCAGCTGGCCGCCGTTCGCGACTTCCTTGCCGTCCACGCTGCGCAGCACGTCACCTTGCCTGATCCCTGCGCGCGCGCCAGGGCTGCCTGGCACCACCGCTGTCACCAGCAGGCCGCCGGGGCGATCAAGGCCCAATTGCTTGGCGGTATCGGCGGTCAACGCCTCGCCTTCCACGCCGATCCAGCCGGAAACCAGCTTGCCCTTGTCGGCCGCGTTCAGAAACACGCGCACCATTTTCGATGGAATGGCAAAACCGATGCCGTTGGAACCGCCGCCGCGGCTGAAGATGGCGGTGGGCACGCCGATCAGCCGGCCTTGTGCATCCAGCAGCGCACCGCCGCTATTGCCGGGGTTGATGGCGGCATCGGTCTGGATGAAGAACTGCCAATCGGAAACCCCGATGCCGGTGCGGGCGAGTGCCGAAACAATGCCGGTCGTCACCGTCTGGCCGACGCCGAACGGATTGCCGATGGCCACGGTCACATCGCCCACTTCGACCCGATCGGAATCGGCCATGCGGATGACCGGCAGCGCCGCGCCTTCGGTTTCCACCTTCAACAGCGCCAGATCGAGTCGCGGATCAGCAAACAATATCTTGGCCTTGAACTCGCGCCGGTCAGCCAGGGCGACCAGGATCTGATCGGCGCCTTCGACAACGTGGTTGTTGGTGATGATCAGGCCGTCGCCGCCAACGATGACGCCCGATCCCAGCGATTGCGACACGCGTGGCTGCACCGGCGCGCCGCCGAAAAAGCGTTGGACGAATTCCTCATTCATGCTGCGCGGGCGGCGGTCCACCGTGGCGGTGTAGATGTTGACCACGGCCGGCGCCGCGGTCTTGACCACCGGCGCGAAGCTCAGCGCCACCTGGCCTGCGGCGGGCACGGCACGGGCGATATCACTGGTGTCCATCGGCGGGATTTGCGCTGCGACATGGCCAGTATCGGACAATGTGGCGACGCCCACGGCCAGCCCGACCCCGGCCGCCAAGCCGAGCCCGACCCCGCCCGCCAGTTTCAAACCTTGAGCCATGCGTGTGATCATCCTGTTCATTCTGCCGAGATTGCTGCGCGAAGTTTAAGCAGCCCTGAATAACTGCTACGCATATGGGGAGCATTTTGGCTTTGCGAAGGGGGAAGCATGAAACTGTGGCACTGCCGCGATGCGCGCAGCTTTCGGCCGCTGTGGGCGCTGGAGGAACTGGGCCTGCCCTACGAACTGGTGCTGCTGCCCTTCCCGCCGCGCTGGATGGAGCCTTCGTTCCTGGAATTGAACCCGCTCGGCACCATCCCCTTCTTCACCGATGGTGATGTGCAGATGACCGAGAGCGCTGCCATCTGCCAATATCTGGCGGACAAAACCGGCGAGCTGCGGGTGCTGCCCGGCGATCCGCGCTACGGCGATTACCTCAATTTCCTGCACCAGTCCGACGCGACGCTGACCTTTCCGCAGACGCTGGTGTTTCGCTATCTGCATCTGGAAAAGCCGGAAAACCGCAATCCAAAGGTGGCCGAAGATTATCGGCGCTGGTTCCTTGCCCGCACCATCTGGGCCGAACGCGCACTGTCTGATGGCCGCCCTTGGCTGTGCGGCGATGATTTCACCGTGGCCGACATCGCGGTGGCCTATGCCCTGCTGTTTGCTGGCAATCTTGGCCATCTGGGCGAGGTTGGGCCGCATTTGCTCGGTTTCTGGGAGCGGTGTCAGGCGCGCGACGGCTTCAAGCGGGCCAAGGCAGCGCAAAAGGCTTAGGCGGCGCGCACCCCAATCACCTCATCCAGCCGCAGTGGCCGGTAGAGATGCGGGAACAATTGCCCGCCCCGGCTTTCTTCCCACTTCAGCGCTTCACCCAGCGCATCGGCATCCAGCGTCAGCGCCACAACACCCGCATCACCGGCGAGCCATTTGGCCAGTGTGCCCGGTGCCTGTTCGGGCGTGGAGATATGGATATAGCCATCGCGCAGATCGTCCGCTGATCCGGCGAACACGCCGTCTGCCTGGAACTGTGCCCACTCGCCGGCGCGCAGCAGTTTGACGATCGGCGTCACTTCAATTCCCGCACCGGCACTTTCAACGTGCACAGATCGGCAGCGCCGGCCTGCCGGATGAAAAACCCGGTGCGGTTGGCGCGGGCCTGCACCACAGCACGGAAACTCGGGCTGGCGGTGTCCATCATCTGCCAGCGCGGAAAACCGGGGATCTGGCTGGCAAGGCGCACGCGGGCGATCTTCACGCGCTGCTTTTCGTTCTTGTAGAAACCCAGCGCCTCGGTGCCGCGCGGCAGGGCGGCGTGCGGCTCGATCCCGGCGAGCACGCGGCCAACATTGGCGATGTTGCGATCAAGATGGCGCGGGCCATGGCCGATCACGGTGTACAGCTCGGCGCCATCACCGGTATCGGGCGGCATGTCGCGGCCCACACCGACAGTGCCATAGCAATGCGCCAGCCACACCGTGCCCGTGCTGGAATCGCGCGCCGCCTGCCAGCCCGAAACCCAGCCCGCTTCGGCATAACTGTCCTTGAACGGCGACGGTGCGAAGGCAACATCGTCGATCGACCGTTCATATTCGGCGGGCAGCGGCGCTGGCCGCAGCCGCTGTTCGCGCACGTCCGGCGGCTGGCTCACCGGCTGCTTGCCGGCTTCGGGTTTGGCGGCCCATTGCACGACATAATTATCCTGCACGCGCACGATGCGGCCATCGTCAAAGCGGCCGGCCCGCACCAGTTTCTGGATGGCAGCAACATGCATCGGTGCAAATTGCGGCGCCAGCTGGATCACCATCTGGCCCACCGCCGTATCCATCACCATGATGTGATCCGGGCTGATATCGAGCCAGTGATTGGCTGGGGCAGCGTTGGCAATCTCGTCAGCGCTGGTGGCAACAAGCGAGGGCGGAGGTGACGCTGCCGGCGCCTGGGCCATCAGCAGCGGCGCAGCGAGCAAAAGCAGCTGCTTCATCAGGCCACTTCCGGCTGAAAATCGAGGGCCAGGCCATTGATGCAGTGGCGCAGTCCGGTCGGTTCCGGCCCGTCGGGGAAAACATGGCCCAGATGGCCACCGCAGCTGGCGCAATGCACTTCTGTGCGGGTCATGCCGTGGCTCACGTCGGTCTTGATGCCAACCGCGCCTTCGGCTGCATCGTAAAAACTTGGCCAGCCAGAGCCGGAATCATACTTGGTGCCTGAATGATACAGCAGCGCGCCGCAGCCAGCGCAGTGATAGTCGCCGCTGCGCTTTTCATCATTCAGCGGCGAGGTGAAGGGCCGTTCGGTGGCAGATTCGAACAGCACGGCGCGGGCTTCAGGACTAAGGCAGCTCATCAGGTTCTCCAGCGCGATACGGGATCAGACTCAGCGCATCGATTGCGCCTTGCAGGATATAGCTCGCCGCCAGCCTGTCCACCCGCTCTGCACGCCTGGCGCGCGACAAATCCTCGGCAATCATCGCCCGTTCCACCGCAACGGTGGACCAACGCTCATCCCACAACAGCACGGGCAGCCCCAATGGCGCAACGTTTCGCGCAAACGCCCGCACCGATTGGGTGCGCGATGAATCGGTGCCGTCCATGTTGAGCGGCAGGCCAATGACCAGCCCGACCAGCCGTTCCTTGCCCACCCACGCCTTCAATTGGGCCAGATCGGCGCTGAATTTGGTGCGGGCGATGGTGTGGGCCGGGCTGGCAAAGCTCCAGCTGGCGTCACAGGTGGCCAGACCGATGGTCTTGGTGCCCACGTCCAGCCCGCCCAAACGGCCAGCATCGGGCAGTGCCGCCGCAAAATCCGGGGCGGCGGCGGTAATCAGCGTTCCGCGTTCCATGCCACCACCCGCGCCGCCACATCGCGCCGCACCGCTTCCCAGAACAGCGGATAATCAAACACGTGGAAATTGTTGCCGGGCAACACAAAGGCCGGATAGCCCGATGGCACCTCGCCGATCAGCAGCAGGCCGCGCGGGTCGCAGCGGGCCGGCACGCCGGGCGTCACCAATGTGCCGGCTGTTAGGGTTGCCGACGGCACCAGGCTGCCGGGGTTGGCGCTGGCTGGCGCCGCATCACCGATGCTGCCGGTCAGCGGATTGCTGCACAACATGGCCGTGTTGGCGCGTGGGCTGCCGGCCAGCCCGATGCCGGCATAATAGACATCAAGGATGGCCGCGGGTTCAGCCGGCTCGGCAAAGCTCTGCCAGCTGAGCAGGCAGCGCGCCTGATTGCGGCTTTCGCAGGCGCGCAGGCCCAACGCCGGCAGATCGGCATCAATCGACACCGGCCAGCCCACGGCATAGGCCGCCACAACGCGAGCAGCCAGCGGCGTGCCCGCCACTTCTTCCTTCAACAGGCGCAGCAGGTGCAGTGCGCCCTGGCTGTGGCCGGCCAGGATGATCGGCCCGCCCGGCGGCTGCGCCTGCAGGAAACGATCGAATGCGGCCTTTACGTCGGCATAGGCCAGTTGCTGCGCTGATTGGGCAAAGGCGCGGGTTTCGGGTGTGTTGGCAAGGAAACTGCCCAGCACCGCCTGGCGATAATGCGGCGCCCACAACGGGCCGGCAGCTGCCAACGCGCTGGCTTCGGTGCGCAGGAAACCCGCCAGCCGCTGCGCCGTGGCGGCATCGCTGGAACGGCCATTCCACTGGCCATTATCAAAGGCGGCCGTGGGGGGCACGAAAAACACCGGCACATCGCCCTTGGGCAGAACGGCAGCGCCTTCCGGCACGAAGCCGGCGGGATCATCGGCCAGGCCGGGCCGTGCCGCCCAACTGGCCGGATCGCCGTAATCATATGGCGCCCCGGCATCCGCAGCGGCAAATGCCCCGCGCGGCACCAATGCAGCGGTCATCAGGCGATCACCGGCCAGCCGCCAGATCAGGCCCAGCGCGATGACGATGATGATGGCAATCGCCACCAGCCACAGGAACAGCCGCGGCAGCCGCGCCTGGCGTTCCACCCGCGCGGGCTTTGCAGCAATTGTCGCCGCAGCATCTGCCTGATTGTCGTCCGTCGATTGCCCAGTCAAACTTCGTGGCCTTCAGCAAGGTTAAGGCCGGTTGCCTAGCAGCGCTTTTGGTGCTCTGCGAAGAAAAACATGGTATCGAGAGACGAGGCGCTTGAGTTTTTTGTAATGAGCGGCATAAAGTCACACCCATGAGCAGCATTCTTTGCGTTGAAGACGACGCCACCATGGCCGATCATATCGCGCAATGTCTGCGCGAAGCCGGCCATAGCGTTGATGTTGCCGGCACCGGAACATTGGGTTTCGAACTGGCGATGGATGGCCATTATGCCGCCATCGTGCTCGATCGCATGCTGCCCGAAGTTGATGGCCTCACCGTCTTGTCTCGTTTGCGCGAAGCCGGCAACCGCACGCCGGTGCTGGTGCTGTCGGCCCTGGCCAGCCTTGATGAACGGGTGAAGGGCCTGCGCGCCGGTTCCGACGATTATCTCACCAAGCCGTTCGAACTGCCGGAACTGCTCGCCCGCCTCGAAGCGGTGCAGCGCCGCGCCGCGCCGTCAGGCGAAGTGACCCGGCTGGTGGAAGGCGAGTTGGAGCTTGATCTGCTCGCCCGCCGCGTTACCTGGGGCGGCAAGCGCATCGATCTGCAACCGCGCGAATTCCGCCTGCTGGAATTTCTGGTGCGCCACCGCGGCCAGGTCGTCACCCGTTCCATGCTGCTGGAAGGCGTGTGGGATTATCATTTCGATCCGGGCACCAACGTCATCGACGTGCATGTGAGCCGCCTGCGCAAGAAGCTGGATGAAGGCGGCGCCGGCAATATCGTACAAACCGTGCGCGGCACCGGCTATCGGGTCGGCGGCGAACCGGTTTCGGCCTGAGTCATGCCCCGCGTGGGGCAATTGTCGATGCTGCCGCCGCAACTGCACCGGTTGTTGAACCGCCTGATGCCGCGCACCACCACGGCGCGGATCAGCCTTGTCCTGTTCCTGGTGCTGTTTTCCGGATCGGCGCTGATGCTGATTTTGCTGGAACGCGCCACCCAGAATCTGCTCGAACGCGATGCCCAAACCCGGGTTGACGCCATTGCCGATGCCTCGATGCAGGCGTGGCAGGAAGACGGCCTCGAAGCCGCCGTGACCATCCTGGATGGCGAATTGCAGGTGCCGGGGCCGCTGGTCATCCACCTGGCCAACCGCGATGGCACCCTGTTCATGGGCAATCTGTCGCGCTGGCCGAAAGATGTGCCGGTGGATGGCGGCTTTCACCGGGTCACGGCGATGGCGGACGAACAGGGCGACCCCACCCCCTATATGGTCACCGGCCGGGCCATGCCGCAGGGCTTTCGCCTGCTGGTTGGCCGCAGCCTGGAAGCCGAAGTGCGCCTGCTGATGACGCTGACCACCATGCTTGCCGCCGCCTTGCCGCTGGCGGCGCTGCTGGCGTGGCTGACCAGCCGGATGATCGCCCGCATCATCACCGATCGTGCCCACGGCATTGCCGATGTGGTGAGCGCAGTGACCGCCGGCAATCTGCACGCCCGCGTCGATCTGCCGGCCGGCCCGCCCGCCGATGCATTCGATTCCATGGGGGCGGCCTTCAACGTCATGCTGGCGCGGGTGGAATCGGTGCTGGATGAACTGCGCGCCGTTACCGACGGGCTGGCGCATGATCTGCGCTCGCCGCTCACCCGGTTAAAGGCGCGCATCGGCAAATTGAGCCAGGGCAGCGTTGTTGATGCCGCCGATCTGGCCGCCGTGTCGACCGAGGCGGAATCCCTGCTCGCCATGCTCGACACCAGCCTGGAAATCAGCCGCGCCGAAGCCGGCATCGGCCGCGATCGTTTTGAAGAAGTCGATCTGTCCAAGATGATCGCCGATCTGGCCGACATGTACGAACCGCTGGCCGAAGATGCCGGCGTGGCGCTGAAGCTGCAGCCGGGTTTGTCGCGGGTGACGACGCGGGCGCACCGCCAGTTGCTGGGCCGGACGCTGGCCAATCTGATCGACAACGCACTGCGCTATGGCGCTGCCGGCAAGGTGATCGAACTTGGGGTGGAAGCCAGCGACAGCGGCGCGCGGCTGCTGGTGTCCGATCGTGGCCCGGGCATCCCCGCCAGCCAGCGCCAGGATGCGATCAAACGCTTCGGCCGGCTGGACGCTGCGCGCGGCCGTCAGGGCCAACATTTGCAGGGTGCCGGCCTGGGCCTGTCATTGGCGGCCGCCGTCGCCCGCCTGCACGGCGGCAGCATCAGCCTGTCAGACAACAAACCGGGCCTGATGGTGGCCATCGATCTGCCCGGCCTGCCAGCGGCGGAATAGGGCTCAGCCCGCCACCACCAGCCCGTGGCGTTTCTTGCCGGCACTCACCTTCTGCCCCGGTGCCACCAGCGCCGCATCGCTGCCTGCCACTTCGCCATCGATGCGGGCACCGCCCTGCGCCACCAGCTTGCGCGCTTCGTTCTTCGATGCGGCAAAGCCCAGGCCGATCAGTGCATCCACGATGGAAACCGACCCGCTCACGGCAAATTGCGGCAAATCTTCCCCGGCGCCGCCTTCGGCAAAGGTGGCGCGCGCGGTTTCAGCAGCGGCTTCGGCTGCAGCACGGCCCCGGCACAGTGCGGTGGCTTCGGTGGCCAGCACCTCCTTGGCGTGGTTGATCCCGGCGCCTTCCAGCGTCTCCAGCCGGGCAATCTCTTGCCAAGGCAGATCGGTGAAC
>NZ_JANPML010000114.1:0-4839 GCF_031422795.1 Sandarakinorhabdus sp. | reverse complement strand
CGCCAGCGAGGTGATCGACGGCGACGCCAGTCGCGCGCTGTGGGCCGGCATTGCCAGCCTGGCTGGCTATCTGGAAGCCGACGACATCGTCTGGCGCTGCCCGCTGCCGGCCAGCCGCGCACCGGCCCTGGCGGCGTTGCTACCGGCGGCGGCACGGCTGCGGCTGGATTGGGCCGGCGCCCTGGCCTGGGTGGTGCTGCCGGCTGGCGCCACCGATCTCGATCTCCACGCGCTGGTGGCGCAGGCCGCTGGCCGCGACGGCCATGCCGAACGGCTGCGCGGGCCAGCCTGTGCCATTCCGGCCCGCTCACCGTTGGAGCCGGGCCTGGCGGCCCTGTCGGCACGGGTGAAGACGCTGTTCGATCCGGCCGGCATCCTGTCGCCAGCCGCGGCACCGGGCGGCGCGGCATGACCGGGATCGACGTTGCCGCCGCGCAGGATCGCATCCGAAAATGCGTGCATTGCGGGTTCTGCACCGCAACCTGCCCGACCTATCTTGTCACCGGCGACGAACTCGACAGTCCGCGTGGCCGCATCTGGCTGATGAAGGACATGCTGGCCAAACCGGCGGCGGCCCCGTCGCCGCGCGCAGTGCATCATATCGATCGCTGCCTGTCGTGCCTGTCGTGCACCACCACCTGCCCGTCGGGGGTGGATTACATGCATCTGGTCGACACTGCCCGCACCCATATCGAAATCACGCATCGCCGGCCGCTGCCTGATCGGCTGCTGCGTGCCCTGCTGCCGGCGCTGCTCACCCGGCGCGGCCTGCTGCGCGCGTTGCTGCGCGCGGGCCGGCTGGTGCGAGGGCTGGCGCCGGTTTTGCCGGCACGGCTGGCGGCGATGCTGGCGATGGTGCCAGAAGCCGTTCCGGCACCGGGCCTTGCCGAACGGCGGATCCCGCCCCCGCCGGCTGGCGCCCGCAGCGGCCGGGCGATCCTGCACTTGGGCTGTGTGCAGCCGGTGTTGCGCCCGGCGATCGACGATGCCGCGCTGCGCCTGCTCGCCCGCCACGGGGTGGAGGTGGTGATCACCCGGCAATCCGCCTGCTGCGGCGCGCTCGATCACCACTTGGGCCGGCACGCCGCCGCTGCCGCCCATGCCCGGGCCAATATCGCGGCGTGGGAAGCCGCAGGCAAAGTCGACGCCATCATCATCACCACATCGGGTTGCGGCACGGTGATCAAGGATTATGCGGCGCTGTTTGCCGATGATCCCGCCATGGCCGCCCGCGCTGCCGCTGTTGCGGGCCAGGCGCGTGACATCTCCGAATATCTGGCGCTGCTGCCGCCGCTGCCGTCGTGCATCGCGCCCGGCCTGCCTGTCGCCTGGCATAGCGCCTGTTCCCTGCAGCACGGCCAGCAGGTGAAGGCAGCGCCGCGCCAGTTGCTGGTTGCCGCCGGCTTTGATGTGCGCGATCCGGCCGAAGCCCATATCTGCTGCGGCTCGGCCGGCAGCTATGCGATTTTGCAGCCCGAAATGTCGGCTGCGCTCAAGGCGCGCAAGCAGGCCGCCCTGGCCACTACGGGCGCACAGATCGTGGCGAGCAGTAACATCGGCTGCATGGGCCAGATTGGCGGGCCGGAACTGCATGCCGTCCACATGGTGGAACTGCTGGACTGGGCCAGCGGCGGGCCGCAGCCGCCAGGAATCCCGCCGCAGCACGGCTGACAGCTTGTTTCTGCAGGCAATGGTGAACCCGCGACGAGATGGATAGGTTCGCGGGGCCCGGTTTCGGGTTCATCCATGAACAAAGTGGTGCGGCCAAGAAGACTCGAACTTCCACGGCCTTTCGGCCACAACGACCTCAACGTTGCGCGTCTACCAATTCCGCCATGGCCGCACACCAGGGAAATGAGCGCCGGAGCGCCCTTTCGGCAGGAGGGGGCGGGTAGCAGGGGAGGGCTTGTGGTGCAAGCCCTTCCCCGCAATAACCGCGCGTCAGTTGTATTTGCGCAGTTCGTTCTTGGCGATCGCCTGACGGTGGACTTCGTCCGGGCCGTCAGCGAGGCGCAGGGTGCGCTGGCCGGCATAGCCGCTGGCCAGACCATAATCCTGGCACACGCCGCCGCCGCCATGGGCCTGGATGGCGTGATCGTGGATCAGGCAGCTCATGTTGGGCGCCACCACCTTGATCATGGCGATCTCGTTGGCGGCGGCCTTGTTGCCGACCGTGTCCATCATATAGGCGGCCTTGAGCGTGAGCAGGCGCGACTGTTCGATGGCGATGCGCGAATCGGCGATCCGCTCGTGCCACAGGCTGTGTTCGGCAATCGGCTTGCCAAAGGCAACGCGGCTTTTGAGGCGCTTCACCATCTTTTCCAGCGCGCGTTCGGCGGCACCGATCGATCGCATGCAGTGGTGGATACGGCCGGGGCCCAGGCGGCCTTGCGCGATTTCAAAACCGCGGCCTTCGCCCAGGATCATGTTGGCGGCCGGCACGCGCACATTATCGAGAATCACCTCGAAGTGGCCGTGCGGGGCGTCGTCGAAACCGAACACGTTCAGCGGGCGCAGCTTGGTGATGCCGGGTGCATCCAGTGGCACCAGGATCTGGCTCTGCTGGCTGTGGCGCGGCGCCGAAGGATCGGTCTTGCCCATCACGATGGCGATCTTGCAGCGCGGATCACCCACGCCCGACGACCACCATTTGCGGCCGTTGACGACATAATGATCGCCGTCGCGGCGAATCGAGGTTTCGATGTTGGTCGCATCCGACGAGGCCACGCCGGGTTCGGTCATCAGGAAGGCGGAGCGGATTTCGCCGGCCATCAGCGGCTTCAGCCAGGTCTGCTTCTGCTCTTCGCTGCCATAGGTGCGCAGCACTTCCATGTTGCCGGTGTCGGGTGCGGAGCAGTTGAACACTTCCGATGACCAGCCAGCGCGGCCCATTTCTTCGGCCAGCGTGGCATATTCGAGGTTGGTCAGGCCGGGGCCCTTCCATTCGCCGGTGTCATGCTCGCAGATGTTGAGGAACAGGTTCCACAGGCCGGCTTCGCGGGCCTTGGGTTTCAATTCTTCGATCACCGGCAGCACCTTCCAGCGCTCGCCTTCCTGCACTTCCTGATGATAACGCTCTTCGTTCGGGTAGATATGCTCATCCATGAAGCCGCGCAGTTTTTCCAGCAGGGCCTTGGTCTTGTCGCTGTGATCGAAATGCATGGCAGAGCTTTCCCTTTGGCGGTTTATTGCATGATGCAGCGCCCACGCTGTCACGCCTGACCCTGCTTGGCCACTGGCAAAAAGGAAAGAGCGGGCGATTGCGTATCCGACGGCTGGCCCCCGTCGCCACGGACTGGCTTGGCGCCAATTGGCGCAATGGGCATGGTGCGCGACGCAGTCCGCGGTGAACCGCTCTCTCCCTTACATTCCCTGCTATTTGCTTTCTCAGCAGGTTTCTACCGGCCGGCAGTGACCAAGCTGCGCCGATAAACGCACATTTATCCGTGGATTAGGGCGGGATTTGGCTGTCGTTCGGGTTGAATTCCCTGCCGCGAAAACAGGGAATTTTGTCGGCCGAATTGCGATTCTGGTGTCTCTTTTGAGAAGATTCTGGCCAAATTTGACCGCCATTGACCTGACCCCCTGATTTCATCCGGTGGGGATTAGTGCCGGGCGGTTGTTGTTGCGCATGGGCTATTGCGACTCTTGCGGCGCGATAAGTGTGACCGCCACCTCGTCGGCTGTGCGCTCACCGCTCATATGGGCTCCGGAGCAGAGCGCAAAATTGGGCTGGGCCATTGCCTCGCCGGCAAAGAACACGCGATCGCCGAGCGGCCGAGCCAGATCGGCGCGGGCGCTGGATTGGCCTGGTCGTGCCGCAGCGTAAGCGCCGAGAGTCAGCGGATTGCTTTCCCACTCTGAAAGATGGCCTTTGACGAAGTGGTGCCGGGCGTCGTTGCCGACCATCCGCTCGAATTCGTGCAGCGCGAAATCGATGGCGGCTGCCGGCCCCGCGCGCACGATCTCTTGGCCAAATCGCCCTCCGACATAACCGACCACATATTCATGATCGGTCGGAAAAGTGAGGAAAAAGCAGGCTGCGGCCGGCACTCGTTCCTTGACCATGTAAGACAGGTAATCATTGGCCAAAAGTCCAAAACGGGCACCATCAAACCTTAGGCCGATCTTGGCCAAACAGCCCATCGGTAAGTCCGCAATGGCTGCCGCCTTCCAGTCCGGGAGGCCGGGGGTGAAACGGATTGCGCCCGAGGCCAGCACACCGGTCGAGACCGTCACGATGCAGGCGCGCGCCGCAATCGAACCGCGGGATGTCTCGACCGTCACGCCGGCACCGCTCCAATCCAGCGCTGTCACCGCGCAGTTGAACGCGATCGGCAGTTCGGCCCCGAGCCGCGCAACCAGCGTCCCGAGGCCTTCCTTGACCAGATAATCGAAATCATGGCGGGGGCTGGCATTCCAGTCGCTTGTCGAAAGTTGATCGAAGTCGACCCCGAAATCCATCGGTCCGATCCAGGTTTCGACAAGCGCGGCCATCGGATCGTCGCGCGGGATCACATCGGCAGCGGCCCTATCGCCTTCGGCACGGTTCAATGCAGCGGCGATCCGGTTCCACGCCTGTTCGCGCGCACCCTGCTCGGCCAGCGTGGCGCGGCGATCGCCGACGAACAGCACATCGTCGGCGCCGTCATGATCGTGGAGCGTGAACCCGAGGTCATGGGCAAGGCCGAAATGCGGCAACGTTCGGGGCCCCTGCAAAGATGCGCAGCCATGGTCATATGGGGCGCCAAAGATCGTCGATTCGGTGTAGGCGCGGCCGCCGATCCTGTTGGCTGCCTCGACGACGAGTACCTGGAACTCACCGACGCCCTGCTCTTC
>NZ_JANPML010000113.1:0-2074 GCF_031422795.1 Sandarakinorhabdus sp. | reverse complement strand
GTGATGCAGAAGAACGGCATCAAGGGCCGCATCATGATCTGGCCGGGCGTTGCCGAAGAACTGCTCGCCACCAAGGCCTATTATGTGCGCGCCGGCATGTTCAAGGATGTGGACGCCAATCTGTTCGCGCACGTGGGCGACACGTTGGAAACCACTTGGGGTCCGCTGGCCTACACCGCCTCATTGAGCGTGGAATACACGTTCAAGGGCCTGACCGCGCACGCCGCCGGCAACCCGTGGGACGGCAAGAGTGCATTGGATGCCGTGGAATTGATGAACGACGGCTGGAACATGAAGCGCGAGCATCTGCCGACCACCCAGCGCAGCCATTATGTCATCACCGGCGGTGGCAACCAGCCCAACATCGTGCCCGACAAGGCGAGCGTGTGGTATTATTTCCGTGACACGCAATTGCCGGCGGTGAAGGCGATGTATGACGCCGGCAACCGCATCGCCGATGGCGCGGCGCTGATGACCGAAACCAGCGTGACGCGCCGCGTCCTGGGCCATGCCGCCACCAATTATGGCAACCGCCCGATTGCCGAGGCCGCGTATGAGAACATGAAGGCCGTTGGCCTGCCGCAATGGAGCCAGGCTGATCAGAATTTCGCCCGCGCCGTGCTGCAAGGCTTTGCCCGCAAGGACCAGCCGCTGGACGCGAGCGGCCCGAAGCTGTGGTCGCCGGAAAACCCCTATCCTGAACGCAACGGCGGTTCGGATGATATCGGCGACATCATGTGGACGGTGCCGACGATTACCATCTCCTATCCATCCAACATTCCCGGCATTTCCTATCACAACATCATGGCGGCCACCGCGATGGCCACGCCGATTGCCCACAAAGGTGCCGTGGCCGGCGCCAAGGTGGCGGCGATGACCGTGCTGGACATGATGACAACGCCGGAATTGGTGGCTGGGGCGAAGCGCTGGCAGCAGGACGTGCAGTTCAAGACCGAAAAATACGCGCCGCTGCTCGGCCCGGAGGATCAGCCGGCCATTCACCTCAACGCCGATCTGATGGCCAGGATGCGCCCGCAGATGGAAAAATATTACTTCGATTCAAAGAAATACAAGTCGTATCTGGAACAGCTCGGCATCGATTATGAAAAGGCCGGCGCGCCTGCTGCGAAAAACTAGCTTTCGCTGACGACGGAACAGAGTCACCATTGCAGCCATGGATATCGCCTTCACGCCGAAACACCCAACGCCCGGCCAGCGCGCGCTGGCGGCGGGCATTCCGGCGGCGGCGGGCAAGCCGGCCAGTGGCGTGATGCGGCAGATACCGGCGAGTGCCTACACCTGCCCGGATCATTTTGCTGCTGAATGGGCCAAGGTGTTCAAGCGGCTGCCGGTGGTGATCGCGCCATCGGCGTTGCTGCCGCAGCCCAACATGGCGGTGCCGCATGATGGTTTTGGCCTGCCGCTGCTGATCTCGCGTGATGGCAAGGGTGTTGTCCGCGTCTTCATGAACGTCTGTCGGCATCGCGGCACGCGGCTGGTGGAGGGCTGCGCGCTGGTCAAATCACCCGCGCTCGTCTGCCCCTATCATGCGTGGAGCTATGGCACGGATGGCAAGCTTAAAGGCCTGCCGAGGCCGGAAACATTCGAAGGTCTGGACAAGAGCACGCGCGGCCTGATCGAAATGCCCAGCCTGGAAGCCGGCGGACTGATCTGGGTGGGGCTGGATCGCGACGCACCGCCGGATTTCAGTCTGGCCGCCGGGCCGCTCGCCGCCGATTTCAACGCCATCGGCTTTGGCGATCAGCATCTTTATGCCCGGCGCACGCACAAGGTGGCGGCCAACTGGAAGCTGATCATCGATGCCTTTCAGGAAAGCTATCATGTGCAGCGTCTGCACGCGACCACCATCGCGCCGTTCTTTCAGGATGGGGTGACCACCGGCGATCGCATCGGGCCGCATTCGCGCTCTGCTGTGGCGCGGCTGGCGGCGCTGGAAGGCATGGACCTTGACGACATGCGCGACCTGCGGCGCACGATGACCTTCACCTATAATCTCACCCCCGGCACGGTGATCGTGGCCAGCCCGGACTATATCAACATCATGGTGGTGATG
>NZ_JANPML010000112.1:0-2939 GCF_031422795.1 Sandarakinorhabdus sp. | reverse complement strand
CCCTGTTCGGCCTGTTCGATCAGCGTGTCGCGATAGACTTCCCAGGTGAGGTCTTCCGCGACGCCGTTCACCTTTTCCAGCGCCTGATAGATCGGCACGGTGCCGATCGGCACGGGGCTGTTGCGCAGGATCCATTCGCGGGTGTTGTGAATGTTGCGGCCGGTGGAAAGGTCCATGATGTTGTCGGCACCCCAGCGGGCGGCCCAGACCATTTTTTCGACTTCTTCGGCCACCGAGGAGGCGACGGCGGAGTTGCCGATGTTGGCGTTGATCTTCACCAGGAAATTGCGGCCGATGATCATCGGTTCGGCTTCGGGGTGGTTGATGTTGGCCGGGATGATGGCGCGGCCACGGGCGATTTCGCTGCGCACGAATTCCGGCGTGACGTAATCGGGGATTTCGGCGCCGAAGCTTTCGCCGTCGCGGATCAGGCCGTCACGCTGGGCGCGGCCGATGTTTTCGCGGATGGCGACATATTCCATTTCCGGCGTGATGATGCCGCGGCGGGCATAGGCGATCTGGGTGACGGCCCCCAGCTTTCCTGAAGCATCGGGTTTGGCGCGCAGGGGGTTTTTCACGACGTTGGGGAATTCGGCGACGTCGGCCTTGCCGCCGGGGACGTTGGCGACGCCGTTATCTTCGGGCTTCACTTCGCGGCCGGGATAGCGCTCCACATCGCCGCGGGCTTCGACCCAGGCGGTGCGCAGCGGCGGCAGGCCGGCGGCGATGTCGATGGTGGTGGTGGCATCGGTGTAGGGGCCGGAAGCATCGTAAATCCGCACTGGCGGTTCATTGGCCGACGCATCGAGCGCAACTTCGCGCATGGCGACGCGGATTTGCGGGTGGATTGTGCCCGCCACGAAAATCTTGCGGCTGCCCGGCAGCGGCCCGGTGGTGACGGGCATTTCGATGGGGGAATTGATATCGGCCATGGCAGCACATCCTTGCAAAACACGGATGGGGGGCGGCCAGTGCCAGTCCCTCCCTCCGCCGGGGTCAACCGGATCAGGTTCGGCGGGTCAGGGCCTCAAAAGCCCACTCTCAGCCAGTCGCGCTGGCTCCCCGGGGAATGGATTTGGATTAGGCCTGTGTGGCCCAGTTGGCAAGGCCGCGATCGGTGCCGCAGAGCTTGTCCCAAAAGCGGAAATACAGGCCGTAGTTACAATTATAGTGGCGGTGGTGGGCTTCGTGGTGGCTGGCCGAAATGATGTGGCGGCCGAACCAGCCATTTACCCAGCGCGCTGGGAACATTTCCCAGCCCATGTGATTGGTAACGCCCATGACGGTGGCGACCGTCAGAACGATACCCAGCGCGCCGATGTGGATGGGGATGATGAACATCAGCGCCGGGATCAGGATGGCGCCGGAGATGGCTTCCCACGGGTGGAAGCTCATCGCGGCCCAGGCGGTGGGTGGCCGGCTGGCGTGATGGACGGCGTGGGCGGCCTTGAACAGGCGGGGCAGGTGCATCCAGCGGTGGGTCCAGTAAAACCACGTATCGTGCGCGAAGAGATAGACCAGCACCGACAGCGGCAGCCACGCGGCTTGCAGCGGGCCATCGATGTTGACCATGATCTGCGTCCAGCCCCACGCCTGCCAGGCTTCGATGGCAAGGCCGGCGGGCACGGCATAGATAAAGGCGGAGATGAGCGACCAGCGGATTTCGGTGCTGATCTGGCGGCTGCGCTTTACCGGATCGGCCGGGCCGGCCTGCACGCCGCGCCGCGCCGTGAGCCAGGCAAAGCCGCCCGATACCGCGAGGTACCGGACGGCGATGATAAGCGCCATCGACAGGACGGCAAGCGACAGGGAGAGGGCGGTTGACACGCCGGCGGGTGTAGCGCGGAGGCGCTCACCCGCCAAGCGGCAGCACGTCGCGGGCTATTGGGCGGCTCAGAAGGTGAAGATGCCGAAGATGCGCAGCAGCCACAGGATGACGGCGATGATCACGACGATGTTGATGATCGATTTGATGGTGCCGTCCATCGGGATCTTGTTGTTGACCAGCCACAGCAGGACGCCAACGACAATGAGAACGATGATGGTCTGGATAAGCATGGGTTGCCTCGCTGATTGTGGGTGCGGGGCAGGATAAAGATTTGGGTGGGAACTGCGCGTTGTGGCTTTTACGGGTGCACAGGCCGCCCATCCCATGAGTGTATCTACCCAGGGGGCTTAACCGGGCCGTCGGGGCGATTACCGGGGGGCGGAAATGGTGGAGCAGAGGGGGATCGAACCCCTGACCTCAGCAGTGCGATTGCTGCGCTCTCCCATCTGAGCTACTGCCCCGCACCAAATCCTGATCCCCCATGCGGAGGGCCGCCGATATAGCGCGGCGGCGGCGGTTTGCAACGGGCTATTTATTGTCCGAACCCGTGCGCCAGATACTGCTCCGCAATGGCGGCGTGCAGGGCGGCGCCGCGGGCCATGGCGCTTTCATCGAGATGCATGTGGGTGGAATGCAGCCCGCAGCAGGCGCGCCAATCCGTGCCTTCTTCGGCTACGCCCAGAAAGAACATCGCGCCGGGGGTTTTTTCCAGCACATAGGCGAAATCTTCGGCGCCCATGATCGGGTGGGCCAGCGTTTGCCATTGATCGTCGCCAAACAGGCGTTTGGTCACTGCTTCGCCCAGCGCCACGGCGCGGCCATCGCAATTGGTGACGGGGAAGCCGGGGATGATCTCCACCGTTGCGCTGGCGCCGTGGGCGGCGGCGATGCCCTGGGCCAGGCCGGGCAGGCCAGCGTGCAGCTTGGCGCGGGTGGCGGCGCTGAGCGTGCGCATCGTGCCGTACAGCAGGGCGGTTTCGGGGATCACGTTGTCGGTGGTGCCAGCGCTGATCTGGCCGATGGTGATGACGGCGGGATCGAACACATTCACCTGCCTTGTGACGAACGTCTGCAGTGCCAGCGCGATCTCGCAGGCGATGGGAACCGGATC
>NZ_JANPML010000111.1:0-1978 GCF_031422795.1 Sandarakinorhabdus sp. | reverse complement strand
TGGCGGGCGGCTTGCGCCTGCGTCAGACTGGGATCGCGCTGGCGCAGGTCGCGCACGGTGCGATCGATGGCCTGCAGCAGTTCGGGCTCGCTGATGGTGCGCGCGCCGACTTTTGCCACCGAACCGGCCGGCGCACTGCCGCCAAAGGGATCATTCACACCCGTGATGGCAAAGGCCACCACGATCAACCCGAACAGGGCGAGCACGGGCCAGCTGGTGAGCGAACGGCGAAAAAATGCGAGCATTGAAAATCCGTGATGGCTTGAACGCGCCGCTTGTAACGACGCGCATCGCTTGCCACAAGCGCCACCAGACCGTGGAGATGCGACAATGCCTGCCCTTATCGTCGGCAACTGGAAGATGAATGGTGTGGGCGAAGATATCGCCGAGATCGCCGCCATGGCGGGCAGCGGCGCGCGCGCCGTTTGGATCGCGCCGCCGTTTACGCTTATCGATCGCGCGGTGATTGTTTCGGCCGGCGCGGTGAAGATCGGCGGCCAGGATTGCCATCCCAAGGACAAGGGCGCCCATACCGGCTGCGTGTCAGCTGCGATGCTGGCCGATCTGGGCGCGGGTTTCGTGATCGTGGGCCACAGCGAGCGGCGGCGGGACAATGGCGAAACCAGCGCCGATGTGCGTGCCAAGGCCATGGCAGGCCGGGCGGCTGGGCTGGAGGTGATCCTGTGCATCGGCGAAACTCGGGTTGAGCGCGACGCCGGGCAGACCGAAGCTGTGCTGACCAGCCAGCTCACCGGATCATTGCCGGATGACGCCGAAGCCCTGATCATTGCCTATGAACCAGTGTGGGCCATTGGCACCGGGCTGATCCCGACGCTGGCCGATGTCGCCGCCGCGCATGCCCATATCCGCCAGCATCTGACCGCGCACTTCGGCCCGGCCGGCCACGGCGTGCGCCTGCTCTATGGCGGCTCGGTCACCCCGGCCAACGCGGGCGAATTGCTGCGCGTGGCCGATGTGGGCGGTGTGCTGGTTGGCGGGGCGAGTTTGACGGCGGCGAGACTGCTGGCGATAGCCTCCTCTGCACCTTGATTGCACCACACTGCGAAGCCATGTAAGGCGCGTGCCCATATCCTGCATGATGCAACGAAAGCCTGCCAACCCGTGATAACCTTCCTGCTCGTCATCCACGGCCTCATCACCCTCGCGCTGGTCGCGGTGATCCTGTTGCAGCGTTCCGAAGGCGGCGCGCTGGGCATTGGCGGCGGCGGTGGCGGCGGCCTGATGACGGCGCGCGGTGCGGCCAATCTGCTAACCCGGGCGACGACCATATTGGCGGCGATGTTCATCGCCATGTCCATCTTGCTCGCCGTGCTGGCGGCTGGCACCAACAAGGCGCGGGTGATCGATCCCATAGCCGCCGCCAAGACGGGCGCGCCGGCAGCACCGGCTCCCGCGGGTTCCGCGCCGGCTGCCCCGGCGCAGCAACTGCCGGGCCTGCCCGGCGTTCCGGTCGCCCAGTAAAACCTGCATCGCGTGGCCGGAACCGCAAAACCCGGCCAGTTGCGCCAGATCTTTGGCGGTGCCGCCGGCAATCTGGTCGAATGGTATGATTGGTATGCCTATTCGGCCTTTGCGCTCTATTTCGGGCCGCGTTTTTTCCCGCCGGGCGATGATCTTGCCGCGTTGCTGAACAGCGCCGCAATCTTTGCTGTCGGCTTTCTGATGCGGCCCATCGGTTCGTGGCTGCTCGGTTCCTGGGCCGACAAGCACGGCCGCAAATCAGCGCTCACCGTTTCGGTGGCCATGATGTGTTTCGGGTCGCTGATGATTGCGGTCGCCCCCACTTATGATGATGTCGGGCTGCTGGCGCCGGCCATTCTGCTGCTGGCGCGCCTGGTGCAGGGCCTTTCGGTGGGCGGCGAATATGGCGCCTCGGCGACCTTCATGAGCGAAGCGGCCCACGTCAAATGGCGCGGTTTTTTCGCAAGTTTCCAATATGTTACTCTGGTAGGCGGGC
>NZ_JANPML010000110.1:0-2734 GCF_031422795.1 Sandarakinorhabdus sp. | reverse complement strand
TATCGACCGCATGCTCCCGGCCGGCCTGGGCCAACAATGTGCCTGTCCCCAGCCCCGAAAGGTCGGATCGCGGCGGCCGCCGCTGTGTCACGCGCCGGTCACGACCGGGCCAGAAACGATGGGATTGTGGGGGTTCGCACCCCATTCGCTCCAGCTACCGTCATAGATGGGAACATTGGTTTTGCCAGCCAGCGCCGCGCCAAAGGCCACGACCGGCGCGGTGATGCCGGAACCACAGGTGGCGACCAGCGGCTTGGAAAGGTCAAGACCGGCGGCGTCAAACAGCGCCTTGATCTCGGCCACCGGCTTGTAGGTGCCGTCTTCGTTGAACAGCGCGGAATAGGGGATGTTCTTCGAACCGGGGATATGGCCGGGGCGCACACCGGGGCGCGGATCAGGCTCGGCACCGGTGAAACGGCCGGCACCACGCGCATCAACGACCTGTTCGGCCTTGGTGCGCAGATTGTCGGTCATCTGGGCGGCGTCGCGCACCAGCGCGTTATCAGCCCAGACGGTGAAATGGCGATGGCGCACGATGGGCTTGCCGCTTTCAACCTGGCGACCTTCGGCCTGCCACTTGGCAAAGCCGCCATCCAGGATCGCCACTTCGTGCGCGCCAAACAGGTTGAGCATCCACCACACGCGCGCAGCCGAGTGAAGCGGGCTGTTGTCATACACCACGATGCGGCTGCCATCGCCCAAGCCCAGCGCCTGGCAGCGCGAAGCAAATTTTTCGGCCGGCGGCAGCATGGTGGGCAGGCTGCTCGACGTGTCCGACACTTCTTCGATATCGAAGAACACGGCGCCGGGGATGTGGGCGGCTTCGAATTCGGCGCGGGCGTTGCGGGCGTGTGCCGGCAGGAACAGGCTGGCATCGATGATACGCAGATCTGATTTGCCCATCTCTGCGGCAAGCCAATCAGTGGACACCAGAAGGTTCATGCTTCACTCCCCACGCGTTTTAACCTTAGGGGCGTGACATAATTGTGCTGGCAGCGCATGTCACGCCCATTGTCGGGCCGTGATGGCGCTTTGTGACAGCATGGAGAGATTCAGTGGTGGACGTGTTGCATCTGGGCCAGTCTTCGGCCCTGCCGGTGAGCCCTGAAGCGGCGGTTCTGGACTATCCGCCCAATCCGCGGCCGGGCGCGCTTTATCTGGTGCGCTTCACCTGCCCGGAGTTCACGTCGCTCTGTCCGGTGACGGGCGCGCCGGATTTTGCCCATATCGTCATCGATTATGTGCCAGATGAAACGATTGTTGAATCAAAGGCTTTGAAGCTTTTCTTGGGTGCGTTCCGCAATCATGCCGGCTTTCATGAAGATGTGACCGTGGGCATCGGCCAGCGCCTGGTGGCGGAAATGGCGCCCAAATGGTTGCGGATCGGCGGCTATTGGTATCCGCGCGGCGGCATCCCGATCGATGTGTTCTGGCAAAGCGGCCCGGTGCCCGATGGCCTGTGGCTGCCGGATCAGGGCGTGCCGACCTATCGTGGGCGTGGCTAAGTTGATCCGGGGAGGGGCAAAGATGATTCGCACTGTTGTGGCCGCATTGCTGCTGGCGGGGGCTGCCCAGGCCCAGACCGCCGATCAAAAGCTGAAGACGGTCTATGACACCGAGTGGCAATGGCGTCTGGCGCAAACTGGCCAGGTGCAGGATGGGCTCGACACGCGGCAGGGGCCACGGCTGCCGTGCGTTACGCCGGCGTGCCAGACAGAGCGCAAACGTGTCTGGCAGGGCGTGCTCGACCAGATTGCCGCCATCCCCGATGCCGAACTGTCGGTGGCTGAACGATTGAACAAGGCGGTGCTGGCCGAATCGCTGCGGGCTGAAGTGGTGGGCATTGGTTGGCGCAGCTATGAGATGCCGATCAACAGCGATGTGAATGTGTGGAACTATCTGCCGGGGGAGGTGCCGTTCCGTTCGGCGGAGGAGTATCGCAATTATATCAGCCGGATGCGCGATGTTCCGCGCTGGTTTGATGAGAATATCGCCAACATGCGCGCTGGCTTGAAACGCGGCTTCACGCCGCCGGCCATCACCATGAAGGGCCGCGATGCGACGCTGGCCAATCAGATAAAAGCTGGGAAGGACAGCCCGTTCTACGCGCCGTTCACGGCGATGCCGGGATCGATACCCGCATTCGAACAGGACCAGTTGCGGGCTGAGGCAATCGAGGCGATCGACACCATCGTCAACCCGGCGCAGACCAAGATGCTGGGTTTCTTGCGCGCCGAATATCTGCCGGGCCTGCGCGCCAGCACCGGTGCGCGCGATTTGCCTGACGGCGTCGCTTGGTATCGCGATCAGGTGAAGGAGTTCACCACCACTGACCTGACGCCGGAAGCCATCCACCAGATTGGCAGACAAGAAGTGGCGCGCATCGATGGCGATATGCGCAGCGCCATGGTGCAATCGGGATTCAATGGGGAATACAAGGATTTCCTGGTCTTTCTTCGCACTGATCCGCAATTCTATGCGCGCACGCCAGACGAACTGCTCGGCTTTTCCTCCTATGTGATCAAGCGCATGGATGGAAAGCTGAAGGATATTTTCATCACGCTGCCGCGCTTTCGCTTCACCTTGCGGCCGGTGCCGGATGCGATTGCGCCCACCTACACGTCTGGGCGCGGCGGGCTCGATGCCTGCTACATGAACACCTATGATCTGAAATCGCGGCCGTTGTTCATGCTCACCGCGCTCACCTTGCACGAATGCGTGCCCGGCCACAGCC
>NZ_JANPML010000109.1:0-1924 GCF_031422795.1 Sandarakinorhabdus sp. | reverse complement strand
GCTGCGTTGGGCCGGCGGTGCGGCCACCACGCCATTGCCGCTGATCGGCCCGCCCGGTACCAGCGACGTGGCTGCCGGCTATAATCTCATGCTGAAGGCTGATGCCGGTTACCGCATCGCCCATCATGGCGCCGCCATCGTGCCGCCGGGCGGCGGGCAGTTTGCCGGGCAGGATATGGCGCCCGGTGTGGTGTGGAACCGCGATGGCCTCGTCATCACCGCCTTTGCCGTCAACCACGCGCCGGTCGCGCCGGCCTATGGCTATCGCATCAGCTGCAAGGGTCGCACCGTGGTGGTGAGCGGCGACACCGCCGCCACGCCGGCCATGGCGCAGGCCGCCAGGGGCGCCGATGTGCTGGTACACGAAGCCCTGCAACCCCGCCTGGTCGCCGCCATCACCCGCGGCCTGCAAAACGCCAACCAACCGCGCACCGCGCAGATCACGCGCGACATCCTCAACTATCACGCCACGCCCGAACAGGCCGCGACCGCCGCTGCCCAGGCCGGGGTGCAGATGCTGATGCTCACCCACATCGTGCCGCAGGTGCCGAACCGTTTCTTCGAAGCCGCCTTCCTGGGGGATGCGCCGCAGCGTTTCAGCGGCCCGATCCGGATGGCCCGCGATGGCAGCGTGCTGCACCTGCCGGCCGGCAGCCGCGCAATCGAAGAAAGCGCTCTCTAGGCCTCAGCGCGGTTGCAGGCCCTTCTGCTGCAACCGCCACACCAGTTGATCAAAGCGATCCTGGCCAAAGAAGGGCTCACCATCCAGTGCCATCAGTGGCACACCATAGTGGCCGGAAGCACGCTGGGCGTCCTGATTGGCTTCAATGGCAGCGCGATAATGATCCGGGTTGGCGGCAATGGCGGCATCGAGCGCGGCCAGATCGAGCCCGGCGCGCGCGGCGGCCTCTGCGAGATGATCACCTTCGTGCCAATCATCGACCGTGCCCGACCAGATGGTGTGGGAAATTTCGCGGATGAACTGCAGCCCATTCCCGGCCTCTGTCGCTGCAATGCCGAGGTGCGACAGACGGTGAATGTGCGGCTGGTCGGGCGGGTAAAGCCGGGTTGCCGGGTCCATCTGCACTGGATCGGGCTTGGGCCAGCGGTAGGGCAGCTTCAGAAATTCCGCCGTGCGATAGGTGTCCTTCACCAGATACATCGCCCACAGCGGATCGACTTGTCGGAAGAAATCCGCCTGCCGCACCGCAATCGGATAGACGATGCGCACAGTGCAGGCGACGTCGTGGCGCTCGACCAGTTCCACCACGCGCGGCAGCAGCAGGTAGGAATAGGGCGAACGGAACGACCAGAAGAGATCGAAGGACTGCATCACCATCAGCCCCGGTTGATGTGATCAAGGATGATGCGCACATATTCCTCCGGCGCGTCTTCCTGGCAAAAGTGCCCGGCGCCCGGCACGATGCTGTGCGGTTGGCCCTTCGCGCCCGGCATTCGCTCGATGAAGATTTTCTCGCCGCCCGATGTCACTGCATCCTTGTCGGAGAAACAGGTGATCACCGGCTTGTCAAAACGGCTCAACACCTCCCACGCCGCCTTGTTCTCGGCCACGCTGGCGTGTTCCGGCGTGATCGGCACCAGCGCTGGAAACTGGCGGGCGCCGGCCTTGAAGCCTTCGTTGGGGAACGGCGCATCATAGGCCGCCACTTCCGCGGGCGTCAGGTCACGCGTGCAGCCGCCGTTGACGATGAAACCCACCGGGAAGGTTTCCACCTTCTGCGAAAATTCCAGCCACGCCTTGAAGCCTTCCGACCAGCCGGTGCCGATCGGCAGCCCGGTATTGGCGATGACAAGCCGGGCAAACCGCTCCGGGAAGGCCGCCACCAGGCGCAGGCCGATCAACCCGCCCCAATCCTGGCAGAACAGGGTGATATCGGTGAGGTCTGTCGCCGTCAGCCAGTCG